>NZ_CALPBU010000004.1:0-227576 GCF_943169685.1 Porphyromonas bobii | reverse complement strand
GCATACACAGAATATCTTGGAGGCTATGGCATACAATCTGAAGCGTATGCCTAGGCTTCTTGTGCTCCAGAGCACCAAATAGCCCAGAAAAGCCCCCTCTCGGGAGGATGATCCTCCCGGGAAGGGGCAAGGGGGAGGTGCAGGTATCCCACTTCTCAGCCTAAAGATCCCAATTCTCGAGGCAAGAAGGTGGAAGCTGTAAGGAGATGGGCTTGCGCAATGGTCTCATTTTGCTAATCAATAAAATATCCTTATCTTTGCGTCGTTATTCATCAAATGATAAAGTTATGTTGCATTTTTTCAAATCCATCAGAAGATCAGTAAAACACTGGTACATTCCCCTTATATTAGGGATTTTGTTCATTCTTTGTGGTATAGGGGTAATTATATCACCACAAGATTCTTATCTTACCCTTTCAATACTCTTTAGTCTTTCGTTCTTAGTATCGGGGATAATTGAAACCTTCTTTGCCCTACAGAATACTAAAAATCTTAATGGTTGGGGCTGGTATTTGGTAAGCGGACTTATTTCATTGATAATGGGTATCTTTTTACTTATGTATCCTGCCCTATCAATGTTTATATTACCATTGGTAGTAGGTTTTACGTTGCTATTCCGTTCGTTTGAGCTACTTGGTTTTGCCTTCGAAGAAAAAGAAGCAGGCGTACTGAATTGGGGGAACTTAGCCATAGTGAGCGTATTGAGTATTATCCTCTCGTTCATTTTGATTGCTAATCCTATCTTTACAGGTATCTCATTAGTAGTATTCACAGGTTTAGCATTTATCTCCACAGGTATTTCATCTGTAATACTTTCGTTCAATCTGAAAAAGTTAAAAGGTTCTGCTCAAAAGTTATCAGATGATTTAAAGAACCGCATAGAAGACCTCGAAAAAGAAGTGAAAGAAGCTACGAAATAATAGCAAATTAGTAAAATACCACAGGCACAAGTCTATAGTTATACCTATGATTACAGAGCTATAGTGCTTTTTTGCAGAAAATACCTCCAAAGAATTAAATACTCTTTGGAGGTATTATGATTTTATAGTTGACGCGCCTACGTCCACTTTGAGCTACGTACGTGGCTCTAATATCTACGTACGTGGATATTTGGATTTACGTGCCTGGTCTTTAAGACTACGTGCATAGATGCGGAAAAACCACTACGGGATGGCGCTTTTTTCTTCACGAAAATGATGCTTTCCCCTCCGCTGGGTAAGAGGAATACTCGCGATAAGGCGAAGGGCTTGCGTATCGCTGCGGAGAGGCATATCGGGGAGCTGGGCGTGTGATGCCTTAGCACTCTCAATATAGGTCGGTATCACCCCGCTCACGAGATCGCTTCTTCACTCCTCCTAAAATAGAATAGGGCGGCACGCATCATATATGCGTGCCGCCCTATTGGTATGGGACTTATGTCGGGGAGGCCTTCCCCTATGCTTATTCGTTGTCGACCTGCGCTGCGTAGGTGCGCCAGCGCTCTAAGAGTTGCTCAAGGTCGCTGGGAAGCTCGCTGTCGAAGAGCATCTCTTCGCCCGTCATGGGATGAACGAAGCCCAGCGTCTTAGCGTGGAGTGCCTGACGGGGGCAGAGCGTGAGGCAGTTTTGGACGAACTGCTTGTAGCGGGAGAACTGGTTACCCCAAAGGATCTTGTCGCCACCATAGCGTGCATCAGCGAAGAGCGGGTGCCCGATGTGGCACATGTGGGCACGGATCTGGTGCGTGCGTCCCGTCTCGAGTCGGCATTCGACCCAGCTGACGTAGGCCAGCTCTTCGAGGAGCGTGTAGTGGGTGACGGCGTGCTTACCCTTGGGAGAGCCCTCGGGATAGACTGCCATCTGCAGGCGGTCACGCTCGTCACGGCCGATGTTGCCGATGATCGTGCCTTCGGCTTCCTTCAGTCTTCCCCAGACAAGGGCGCGGTAGGTACGGCGGGTGGTCTTGTTGAAGAACTGACGAGCTAAGTGTGCCTTCGCTTCGGGACGCTTGGCGATGACCAGCAGGCCACTCGTGTCCTTGTCGATGCGATGGACGAGACCGACGTTGGGGTCGGCGGGATCATAGAGGGGATCATCCTGCAGGTAGTATGCGAGCGCATTGACCAGCGTGCCGGTATAGTTACCGTGCCCTGGATGGACGACGAGCCCCGCAGGCTTGTTGACCACCATTAGCACCTCATCTTCGTAGACGACATCCAGCGGTATGGGCTCGGGGATGATCTCGAGCTCATGCTTGGGACGGCGTAGCTGGAGGGTGACGACGTCGAGGGGCTTGATGCGGTAGTTGCTCTTGACGGGCTTGTCGCCGACGAAGACATACCCTCCGTCAAGCGCCTGCTGGATGCGACTACGACTGCTACCCGTCATGCGTGTAGCCAGATACTTGTCGATGCGCATAGGCGCCTGCCCCTTGTCAGCTACGACACGGAAGTGCTCATAGAGCGGTGAGCTATCGGCATGCTGGAGATAGGAGACGGCAGCGGCATCGAGGCGCTCGACCTCGGCGGTGCCATCGGGGAGGAAGAGATCTTCGTCGCCTTCCCAGGCTTCGCTATCGAGGAGTAGCTCCTCGTCAGTCAGTGGATTACCACCAGTCATTGCTGATGCCTCCGTCATCCTTCTTCTCGGGTGTGGCTGGTGCCGTGCGTAGGACGGTGCTGTCACCTTGGCTGCTGCTATACCCCTCGATATAGCGATCGAGACCCAGCGTATCGATGACCTGACCTGCTACGAGGAGGACGAGCTTCGTATCGATAGGCAGCTGCGTACCGGCCTCTACGACCTTGCCATCAGCCGTCTGCAGGCCCACGACAGAGCCGACGTAGCCACCAGGCACGACACGCTGGTCGACGGACTCAAAGCCCAGCCCTTTCAGTAGGGCAAGGATCTGACGGGCCGACTGATCCTTGTAGTTAGGGATCGTCTGGCGACGCTGGTGGAAGCCATTGATAGCGATGAAGAGGATGCGGCCGAGCTTGACCTCGCTACCAGGTGCGGGGATGACCTCGCGGACGGTGCCAGGGATAGCGGTGCGGGAGAACGTCGAGTCGTTGATCTCGTACTTCAGCCCTGCATCATCGAGGATGCGCTGCATCTCGGCGAGCGTCTTACCACGCAGGTCGGGTACCTTGACCGTATCCCCGTGGCGGGTGTAGATGTCGAGGCCGTAGATGAGCAGGACGACGAGTAGGACGGAGGCGCCTACAGCGAGTAGGACGTGCGTCAGGAGCGAATCTTTCTTGAGGAGAGACATATGCTGGTCAGAAGGGAAGTGGGCAGGCTATACGCGGCCTGCGTTGATGAACTGAAGGACGCCCTCGGGCACATCTGGCGAGGAGAGTAGGGCACTACTTCCCTCCCATTCCTTTAGTCCGTTGTGGATGTATATGATCTTATCGCCGATAGCACGTACGGAGTTCATGTCGTGCGTATTGACGATGGTCGTGATATTGTACTCTTGCGTGAGCTCGTAGATGAGCTGGTCAATGACCGTAGAGGTCTTGGGGTCCAGACCGGAGTTTGGCTCGTCGCAGAAGAGGTATTTCGGATTGAGTGCCAGAGCGCGGGCGATGGCGGTACGCTTCATCATCCCACCACTAATCTCAGCGGGATACTTCTTCGCAGCTTCGGCCAGACCGACACGCTCCAGTAGCTCCATCGCACGGCGGTAGGATTTGTCATAGCTGTCTGAGGAGAACATCTCCATAGGGAAGAGGACATTCTCCACGACCGTCATACTGTCGAAGAGGGCTGAGCCCTGGAAGAGCATCCCCATCTCACGACGCAGACGCAGTAGCTCGGGCTTGGTCATCTTGATGAGGTCACGGCCGTCATAGAGGACTTCGCCCTGGTCGGGGCGGATGAGGCCGATCATACACTTCACGAAGACGGACTTACCAGCACCGCTTCGGCCGATGACGAGGTTCGTCTTCCCCGTCTCGAAGGTGGCGTCGATACCCTTGATGACCTCCTTGTCCTCGAAGCGCTTAGCGAGCGACTTGACTTGTATCATAGTGCGGAAGGGCTTAGGTGAGGAGGATATTGGTGAGCAGGAGGTCCCAGAAGAGGATGAGGACGCTGCTATTGACGACGGCGCGCGTACTTGATGCGCCTACCTGCAGTGCCCCGCCCTTCACGCAGTAGCCGTAGTAGGAGGCTACCGAGGAGATGATGAAGGCGTAGACTACCGACTTGATGATCGAGTAGCCGACGTAGGAGGGCGTGAAGAAGAGCTGGAGCCCGTAGACGAAGTCCTTGTGCGTCATCGAGAGCGCCAGGTCACAGGCGATATATCCCCCGACGATCCCCGTGACCATAGAGAAGACCGAGAGCACGGGGATGAAGGCCATGAAGCCTACGATCTTGGGTAGGATAAGGAAGTTCGCAGAGTTGACCCCCATAATTTCCATCGCGTCGATCTGCTCGGTGACGCGCATGGTACCGAGCTCTGAGGCGACACTCGAGCCGACCTTACCCGACAAGATGAGGCACATGACCGTCGAGGAGAACTCGAGGATCATGATCTCACGCGTGGAGTAGCCGATGGTGAAGCGTGGGATAAGGGGGTTGGTCATATTGATCGACAGCTGGATCGTGATCACCGCACCGATGAAGAGCGAGATGATGAAGACGATCCAGAGAGAGCCGACCCCGAGGCTGTACATCTCTCGGATGACGGAGCGGAAGAACATCCGCCAGCGCATAGGCAGCGTGAAGACGCGTCCCATGAGCTGCGTATACTCGCCTACCTCGGCGAGGGTCTTAAATTCCATTGAGTATCTACTTGGAGGGCGTGGGCTTACTTAGCGGAGGTCAACGACTTCGCAGCCTGGGTAGCTCTTCGCCGAGAGGGTGAAGAAGCTCGCGGCATAGGCTGTGCGAGGGCTGACCTTCGCGACACGGGCGGTCAAGACGCTCTTGTCCTTAGCCGTGAAGACCAGCTGCGTAGGGATCCCATTGCTCGTCTGGAAGGTCGTCACGACACGGGAGATATTGCTCTTCTGCTGTGGGGTGAAGGCCACGACAGCAGTAGCACCTACCTTCCCCTCGAGCTGGCTGGTGAAGCCCTGAGCGCGGGAGCGAAGGAAGTAGAGCGGGTTGATCTGCAGGAGCTCGTCCTGCGAGGGCTTGGATATGGTGAGGGTATGCTCGGCGCTATCGTAGTAGGTGAGCGTCCCTGCGGTGTAGACCGCCGTGATCGTCCCGTACTCGAGGCGGAAGGCATCACCCTGGAGGTGCATCTTACCCGTCGTCGATCCAGCGCTGCGTCCAGCCTTGTCCTGGAGCTGCGTGGAGAAGTCTACCACGGTAGCACCTGTGCGGTAGAGGCTGGCCTCAGCACGCTCAAGTAGGCTCTGTGGAGTGACGGAAGAAGTGGGGGCTGCGGGGGTAGCCTTGCGCTGTGCTATGGCTCCCATGCAGAGCAGGGCAGCGGCACTCAGCGTCATGATGATACGTCGCATAATCATAGCTCAAAGTTATAAAGTAATGATAAAACGGCCCATTCCCCTTGGGCTTAGCTTAGCTTCTGCAGCAGTTGCTCGAGGGTCGCTTGGTCCTTGATGTAGACCTCGCGGGGCTTACTGCCCTCCTGTACGCCGACGATGCCGGCGCCCTCGAGCTGGTCCATGAGACGGCCAGCGCGGTTGTAGCCGATGTTGAACTTACGCTGGATATTCGACGTCGAGCCCACCTGTGTCTGTACGACCATGCGGGCGACCTCGTCGAAGAGGCTGTCCTTCTCGTTGGGGTTGAAGCCCTTGGCGCCATTCTCCTCCCCTTCGGGGATGTATTCGGGGAGTTCGTAGGCGGAGCCGGTGCTCTCCTGCTGCGCTATATATTCAACGATAGCCTCTGTCTCGGGCGTATCCATGAAGGCGCACTGCACGCGGATCATATCCTTGCCCTGATAGAAGAGCATGTCGCCTCGGCCGATGAGCTGGTTCGCCCCTGGAGAGTCGAGGACGGTGCGGGAGTCGACCATAGAGAAGACCTTGAAGGCGATACGTGCGGGGAAGTTCGCCTTGATAAGACCCGTGATGACGTCCGTCGAGGGGCGCTGTGTCGCGATGACCATGTGGATCCCTGCGGCACGTGCCTTCTGCGCCAGGCGGGCGATGGGCTGCTCGACCTCCTTGCCTACGGTCATCATCAGGTCGGCGAACTCGTCGACGATGAGCACGATGTAGGGGAGGATCTCGTGTCCGTCAATGCGCTTGAGGGCACCGGAGCGGACCTGTTCGTTGTACTCACGGATGTTGCGCACGGCGCGCCCAGCAGTCTGCAGGAGGCGGTAGCGGTTGTCCATCTCGATACAGAGGGAGTTCAGCGTCGCCACGACCTTCGTCATGTCGGTGATGATCGCACGCTCGGCATCGGGGAGCTTAGCGAGGAAGTGACGCTCGATCTCCTCGTAGATAGAGAACTCAAGCATCTTGGGGTCGACCATGACGAACTTCAGCTCCTCGGGGCGCTTGCTGTAGAGGAGCGAGGTGATGAGGGCATTCAGCCCGACGCTCTTCCCCTGACCTGTAGCCCCTGCGATGAGCAGGTGGGGCATCTTAGTTAGGTCAAAGATGAAGGGCTCGTTCGTGATCGTCTTGCCGATACCGATGGGGAGCTCCATCTTCTCCTGCTGCTCACGGTACTTGCGTGAGGCGAGGATGGAGCGCATAGATACGGTCTGTGGGGTGGAGTTCGGTACCTCGATACCGATCGTGCCAAGGCCTGGCATGGGGGCGATGATACGTACGCCCTCGCTCTTAAGGCTCATAGCGATGTCGTCCTCCATCGTCTTGATGCGGGAGACCTTGATACCCGATTCGGGGATGACTTCGTAGAGCGTCACGGTGGGGCCAACGGTAGCCTTGCAGGGCGTGACGTTCATCTTGAAGCTGGCGAGCGTGTCGATGATCTTCTGCTTGTTGTACTCGATCTCCTCCATATCGATGCCCGTGCCGCCCTGTTCGTAGTCGCGCAGGAGGTCGATGGTGGGCTTGCGGTAGAGGGCGAGCTGGATGCCAGGAGCCAAGGGCTCGGGAGCGGTGCGGTCACCGTCCTCGACGAGATCGTCCTTCGGTGCTTCCTCGACGATCATCTCAGGGACGTCCGAAGGCTCGCTGGTCGTCGTGCGGCTGAAAGATGTCGCACTGGGGGCTGCTTCTGCGGTGTGCGAAGTCGTAGCCGTCGGAGGCGTATGCACTACGTAAGGCGTGGGGTCTTCCTCCTGCACGTCCATCTCCTCGTCATCGGTGGGCTTCGGAGGCTCGTCACGCCAAGTATCTTCGTCTTGGCTGTAGCTCTCCCCCTCCTCTTCGCTCTGAGGCTCTTCGTCCCTCTTCTTGCGAGAGAAGAGGTGCGAGAAGAAGCCACCCATCTCAGGGCGTGGGACGGAGACGTGGGGTACCTTCGGCACCTTGGGATTCTGTATGGCGCTGAGCACGCGACTACTGCACGTCACAGCGAAGATGAGTAGGGTGAAGGCCAGCACGCCGAGGAGGCCAGCGATGCCGATGCCTCTATATATATAGGTAAAGATCTCCTCACCGCGCAGACCACCCCAGCGCAGGAAGCTATCCGAGGGGAAGAGCGACTGCAGGCCCGCTGCTGCTACGGAGACCCAGAGCAGGAGGAAGCCATTGATGAGGAAGCTTGTGATGTAGCGGTAGGGCGCGATACGGGGGCGCCAGATGAGGTGGGCAAAGAGGTAGACGACGTAGGAGAGCGCGAAGACAATCCCCCAGCCGAAGAGCTGGTTGAAGAGGTAGTCTGCAAGACGTGCCCCAGGCAGGCCTAAGATGTTCTTGGCTTCGCGCCCCAGCTCGGCCGCAGCCTCGCCATCTCGAGCGGCATAGATGAGGCTCTGGTCACTCCCCCCAGAGAAGAGGAAGGTGATGAGTGCTAAGCAGGCGAAGAGGGAGCACGCCGCCAGCGCCAGCCCAATAAGGGTGGGGATGCGACGGTTGTCGAAGTTCACCTTCATCAGATCCTTCAGGCCACCGAGTAGCGTGGTAAGCGGAGAGGGTGCATTCCTCTTCGCTCCCCCTGCTGCAGGGCGGCGGCCACGTGGATTACTTGATGTCTTACCTGAAGTCTTAGCCATGATGTCTTATCGCTTTGTCGCTACTCTTTGTAGCCTACAAAGTTAGCGAAAGCGAGCCATTTGCCCACATTGCTTGTTATATAGCTGTAGGGCGTCCTCCTCGCCCTACATATCACACCCTATTAATATGAACTATCTGATGACACTCATTGCCTCTGCGCTCAGTAGCTGCGCCCTCGGCACTCCCGACGGAGACGTCCCCGTACTCACTCCCGAGGTCTTCATCGAGACGGCTCGTACCGATAGTACGGCCTTCATCCTCGACGTGCGTCGACCTGGCGAATTTGCTGAAGGGCACCTCGAGGGTGCCCAGCTCCTCGACTGGCTCGATCAGCCTGCCTTCATCGAGGGTATCAAGCACTTCGATAAGAAGCGCACCTACTATGTCTACTGCCGTAGCGGGAAGCGTAGCAACGCGGCTGCGTCCTACATGCAGGCCGAGGGCTTCCGTGTGCGCGACATGGCGGGCGGCTACATGCGTTGGACGGCCGAGGGTCGCCCCGTAGTCAAGTAAGCCCTTCTCCTCCTTCTCTCTAATTCATCACTGCACCCTCTCGTGGTGCCTAATGACCCGATAATAAGACAATGATCAAGATCTATGGAATGGAATCCTGCCCCGACTGCACGTATGTCTGGGACCAGGTCCAGGGCGATGCCCGCTACGAAGTGATTGACTTCGGACTCGATATCCGCCAGCTCAAGGCGTTCCTCAAGCTCCGTGACAACGACCCCGCTTTCGCTGCTGCCAAGGCACGCGGTGCGGCTGGTATCCCCTGCTTCGTGCTCGAGGATGGGCGTGTGACGCTTTCCCCCGAAGACGCAGGCCTGCGCTCACGTCCTGCCGAGGGTGCTGCTTGCAATATCGACGGCTCGGGCTGCTAAGCGCATAGCTCCGCCTTTATAGTCCCCATTTACGCCACGGGGCCGCCTTCTCACGCTGGAGAAGGCGGCCCCGTGGCGCTTTTGTGTCGTGTGGAGGGCTAAGGCGTGGCACGCACCTCGAAGGCGGTGCGGCGGTTCAGCTGGTCGCATATGGCCTGCTCTTCGGGCTTCGTGAGGCTGGCGATGAAGTCGGGGGTGAGCACCGTACCCACGGCGAGGAAGGGGTGCACGGCTGCGGTGCGCTTTGTGACGGTGTAGGGCTCATCGCCCCCGCGTCCCATAGCCTCCAGCCGCTCGGGGGCGATGCCTCGGCCGATGAGATAGCGGACGACGGACTCAGCTCGCTGCTGGGAGAGGCGGGCATTGTAGCTTGCTGTACCTCGTCGGTCGGTGTGGGCGGTGAGGCGGATCTTCACCTCGGGGTTGTCGGTGAGCATCTGGTAGAGGGTCTCCAGAGCGGGCGTGCTCTCGGGGAGTAGGTCGGCACGGTCGAAGGCGTAGTACACCTCACGCAGGGCCTCGGGGCGCACGCGGGAGGAGAGGAAGAACTCTACCGTGTACTCTTCGCTCAGCGCCTGCTGGGGATCGGTGCGCAGGCGGACGAACTGATTGAGGTAGTCCCTGCTGCTCGCCAGTAGGATGTACTCCGTGTCGGGCGCTACCGTGAGGCGGAAGGCCCCCTTGCTATCGGTCGTGATGAGCCGCTCTATCCCGTCGGGTCGTCGCCCGACGATGCGCACCGTCGCTCCACGGATGGGCTCCTCCTCGCGATCGAGGACGTAGCCGGTGATCGTCGTGGTCATCTGACGGCGACGGAACTCATACAGATGCGGCAGGCCACGCGCATCATCGCGTGAGGAGGCGAAAAGCCCCGCCTCGGCCAGGGGCTCCGCACTCGGCCAAGCCTGTGGCGCTGGGGTGGGAGCGAAGGTCAGTTCGTCAGCCTCGCTATTGATCGGGGAGGGGAGGTGAAGGAGGGTGGTGCGCCCATCGCTGTGAAGGGTCGCTTGGTAGATATCCAGCCCACCGAAGCCCCCCGCACGGTCAGAGGCGAAGTAAAGCGTGCTGTCGTTCGTGGCGTAGGGGAAGAGTTCGTCGGCTGTGCTACTCACTCCCGTGATGTGTACGGGTGCACCGAGGGCATCGCCATAGAGATCGACGTAGTAGAGCTCCTTGTCTTGGCGGGCTTTGTCGGGTGCTTCGCTGACGAAGAAGAGGCGTGCACCCGAGGGACTGACTGCGGGGTGCGCTGTGAGGCGTGTGCTATCGGCGAAGAGCCGAAGGGGGCCGCTGGGCTGCCAGCGCCCACGTTCGTCGGGGGTGGCGACCCAGATCTGAGGCGTGTTGTGCTCCCCTTGGCGCTGGGGAGCGTAGGTGTAATAGAGCCGTCGGCCGTTGGGGCTTAGGCTCGGTGTGCCAAGCTCTGCCGTCGCTTCGGCAAGGCCCTGGAGGCTGTCGGGGGCGCTGAGCCACGTGCCATCGGCCTGCTGGCCGAGGCGGTAGAGACGCCCGAGAGGCTCACCCGTCACGGGGGATATGTTCTTGGAGAGGGCTGTCGGACGGTGGCTCCCGAAGAGGAGCGTTCGCCCGTCGGGGGTGAAGCTTACCCCGAACTCACTCCGTGTAGAGCGGAGACGGTCGAAGCGCTCCACCTCATACAGCCCTTGTGGAGAGCTATCTTCTGCTTGGAGCGCTTCTGTGGATAAGGTCGTGTATAGCTTGCTTTTTTGCAGTAGGCTGTCGGGGAGATGCAGGTGCTGAGCACGCTGCAGTAGAGCCCTTGCTGTGGCATAGCGCCTGCCTCGGCAGGCCGCCTCGGCAGCACGTAGGCTGTAGAGCGCACGGTGCTGTCGCTCTTTCGTCGGGGTGCTCTTATAGAGCTCCTTATAGAGTCGCTCAGCCTCGTAGTGGGCTCCCACGCGCTCAGCTTCCCGAGCCTGTGAGAGGAGGCTCCCAGCACAAGAGCTGAGGGCGAGGAGGAGGGCTAAGGGGAGGAGGCGAAGGAGGCGACGAGATGGCCGAAGCATGGCGCAGAGCTGTGCTAAGGGATGTGGATAAGCTTGTGCATCTGTAGGCTGAGTTGCCATTCGGGATGCTCGAGGATGTAGGAGACACAGAGCTCGATGGCCGCCTTGTCCGCCTCACTCTGCGTCTCGCCGACGAAGATCGGGCTTAGGAGGTAGGCGCCAGCGGGGGGCAGTTCGCTCACCGCTGGCGGTAGGTCAGCAGGGCTTCCCACGGGGAAGCGGAATTCGCCCACGCCGTCGGGGAAGTTGCGGTGCAGGAGCTGCATCGCCTCTTTCTTCGGGCTGCAGGTGATGTAGTCCAGCCCAGCGGGTGGGCGTCGCGTGCCGTTGGTCTCGATGGACTGGTGGTAGCCGAGGGCCTTGAAGTAAGCCACCGTCTCCTCGGTGAGCTGGAGTGTGGGCTCGCCACCCGTCCAGATGATACGGCGTCCAGGGTAGGGGGCGATGGCGTCGCGAAGCTCCTCGATGGTCATCTCGGTGCCCGAGTCAAACTCCGTGTCGCAGAAGCTGCAGCGGAGATTGCATCGGCTCAGGCGGATGAAGATCGAGGCCTTGCCCATGTGCACACCTTCGCCCTGCAGGCTGTAAAATATTTCGTTGATCAGCATGAATGTCGTGGGGATAATCTGGGTGCAAAGATACGACGACTCGCGTAGCTCCCCCGAGACGAGGCGAGGGATTCCACTTAATGGCCCTCGCTTTGCACGGAGATTTTCCTTATCCATCGGAGGAAAAAGTGCTATTTCCGTGCGGGAAAAAGCCCCCTCCCGTAGTGCCTTTCCTCTGTCCACGCACGTGGTCTTAAAGACTACGTACGTAAATCCAAACGACTACGCACGTAGTCATTAGATCCACGTACGTAGACGGAACTTATCTACCATTCGTCCGCACCTTTTACTCGCGCTCATCGGAAGTCACTCCACTACTGCTCCCAGCTTTTCTCTCCGAAGAAGTAGCCTTGTACGGGGTAGAAGAGCAGGAGTGCTTTTTCGGGTATTTGACCCCATCCCCACTATTAGGTATTCTGCTTCTCTACATATAGCAGGGTATATCATTAGCGTTTAGCTCCTTGAGAAGAGATGACTCGGTGAGTAGCTCGCCCCAGAGGAGTGTCCTGTGACATAAGCTCCTCGTCATTTCGTACTTTTGCTCCCTCCCTGGAGCGCGCGGGGCGCTTGCCTCGCCTGCCCTACGGGAGTATATTCTCTAACCAATAACTAACAAAGCAGTATGTATATCAAGCAGTGGGCAGCAGCCCTTCTCCTCGGTGCTATCGTCCTCGGTACGGCTTCGTGCGCTAAGGACGAACCTAAGAAGCCTGAGACGAGCATCGCTATCGAGGATCTCGCAGGTACGTGGACCCTCAGCGGGGTAACGTTCTCCCCCGAGACCGTCACCGTGGGTGGCACGGAGTACAAGGTCGCTGACCATATCTTCAAGGCTCCCATCTTCAATGGGCTGAGCGTAGCTCCCTCTAAGGTCAAGATCGAAGGTGAAAAGGCTACCCTCATCTCTGTCGTTGAAGGCGTAGAGAAGACCTTCGACGTCACGGTGAAGGAGGGCAAGCTCTCCTTCCATACCTTCCCCTTCGGTAGTGTCGTGCGCGAAGGCAACCAGCTCAAGCTGGAGATTGCTGTCGCTAATAACCTTCTGGATCAGATGCCCCCGAGCCACTTTGCTAACAGCGAAGCTGGTATTATCCTCAAGGCGATTGCTGATCAGAATCTGGATCTGAAGATCAAGGCTACGGGTACGAAGTAGTCCGCTTCTCCCGCCACATCTAACTACGTCGCACGGCCACCGCTCCAGCTCCCGCTGGGGTGGTGGCCGTCGTGCGCTTAGGAGGAGCGTGCTTGGTATAGTCACTGCCATTTCATACCTTCGCTCTGTCCTGAGTGCGAGTAGGGGACTTGCCATATTCGCTCTTCGGGAATACATGATTTTAACCTATCTAATGTATAAGTCGTATGAATGTCAAGCAGTGGGCAGTAGCCCTTCTCTTTGGTAGTCTTGTCCTCGGTGCGGTCTCGTGCTCTAAGGACGACCCCAATGGACCTAAGTCGAGTGTCGCTATTAAGTATCTGGAGGGTTCGTGGGATCTTGGTAAGCCGACGATCTCCCCCGAGACCATCACCATCGAGGGCAAGGAGTATAAGGTAGCAGACCACATCTTCAAGAGTGCTCTCTTTACTAATCTGGTTTTTGAGCCCAGGTTTGTCTATATCAAAGGCAAGACGGCTGTGCTGACCACTGGAGCTTTATGTGTTAATACGAAGTTGACGCTTGCGCTGAAGGATGGTAAACTCTCTGCTCATAACCTTCCTTTTGGGAATGTCGTCCGCGAAGGTAATCAGCTCAATATGGAGATCTCCATCCCGAATACTCTCTTCAAGCAGATGCCTTCAGACCTCCTGACTCAGGGTGAAGGTGCCTTCGTCCTCAAGGCAATCGCAGACCAGGGACAGGATCTGAAGATCACGGCTATGGGTACGAAGTAGTTCGCTCCTCCCCGCCACATCGCACGATATAGCGCGGCCACCGCTCCAGCTCCCGCTCCCGCTGGGGTGGTGGCCGTGTGTGATTATTTGATACCTTTACGGAGTGCTATAGCCTGAGGGATATCCTCGTCGGGCTATCGGTATATTCGCTCACACCCCGAGCGCGTGCGGGATGCTTGCCTTATCCGCTCTTTAGGAACGCATAATTTTAACCTATCTAATGTATAAGTCGTATGAATATCAAGCAGTGGGCAGTAGCCCTTTTCTTCGGTAGTCTCGTCCTCGGCGCGGCTTCGTGCTCTAAGGACGACCCCAATGGACCTAAGTCGAGTGTCGCTATTAAGTATCTGGAGGGTTTGTGGGATCTTGGTGAGCCGACGATTTCCCCCGAGACCATCACCATCGAGGGCAAGGAGTATAAGGTAGCAGACCACATCTTCAAGAGTGCTCTCTTTACTAATCTGGTTTTTGAGCCCAGGTTTGTCTATATCAAAGGCAAGACGGCTGTGCTTACCACTGGAGCTTTATGTGTTAATACGAAGTTGACGCTTGCGCTGAAGGATGGTAAACTCTCTGCTCATAACCTTCCCTTTGGGAATGTCGTCCGCGAAGGTAACCTGCTCCATATGGAGATCTCCATCCCGAATACCCTCTTCAAGCAGATGCCTTCAGACCTCCTGACTCAGGGTGAAGGGGCCTTCGTCCTCAAGGCAATCGCAGACCAGGGACTCGATCTGAAGATTACGGCTACGGGTACGAAGTAGTTCGCTCCTCCCCGCCACATCGCACGATATAGCACGGCCACCGCTCCAGCTCCCGCTGGGGTGGTGGCCGTGCTACGCTTAGGAGAAGTGTTGCTATCCCTCCCGATGCCCGTGCTGTAAATAAGAGTGGAGGGCGTGAAAAAATCATGAAGATTCTGCTCTATATTGAGTACCTTTGCAAGACATTATAGCCCAATGAGTATCGTACAAGCAGTAGACTATCACGTCCCCGTCATGCTCGAGGAGTGCCTCGAGGGGATGAACCTCCAGCCCACAGGCCATTATGTCGACGTCACCTTCGGTGGTGGGGGGCACTCACGTGCTATACTCGACCGCCTCTCCGACGGCGGGCATCTCTACTCCTTCGACCAAGATCCTGATGCTGCGGCGCGAGCCGAGGAGACCGAGCGCTTCACGTTCGTCGCCTCGAACTTCCGCCATCTCGAGCGCTTCATGGACTACTATGAAGAGCTGGGGCAGGTGGATGCGCTCTTGGCAGACCTCGGTGTCTCCTCCCATCACTTCGATGATATGGAGCGTGGCTTTAGCTTCCGTGACGAGACCCCGCTGCTGGATATGCGCATGAATAACCGCGCAGGCCGCTCAGCGCGTGACCTCCTGAACGAGTATGACGAAGCCGCTCTTGCCGATACCCTCTACCGCTATGGTGAGCTGAAGCAGAGCCGCAAGGTCGCCCAGCGTATCGTGCAGGCCCGAGCAACGGCACCTCTGCAGACCGTCGGGGATCTCATCGCCGTCGTCCGCCCCTTGGTGCGTCCCGACCAAGAGAAGAAGCAGCTCTCCTGTATCTTCCAGGCTCTGCGTATCGAGGTCAATGGCGAGCTGACGGCTCTCGAAGAGCTCCTCGAAGCCACGAAGCGCGTCCTGCGTCCCGGTGGCCGCCTCGTGGTGATGACCTACCATTCCCTCGAGGACCGCATCGTCAAGAACTTCCTCCGTCAGGGCGATGACTCGGCTGATGCCCGTATCTACGGCTCTTCGGCTTCGGCTTGGCGTCTGGTGACGCGCAAGCCCATCACGCCTTCTGCCGAGGAGATCGCCCGCAATCCTCGTGCCCGCAGTGCTAAGCTGCGTATCGCCGAGCTTCTCTGATCCCTCCCAATACCTCTACCCTTACCGATGACTCCAGACGAATATATCCCCTCCGACGAGAGCCGCCACTACGAAGCGGATACCCCCCATGAGCCCCACTATACCGATGCCCATGAGGGCGAAGAGGATCGCGAGCGCGGCCTCATTGAGTGGATCGAGAATGACCTGTGGGGCTTGCCCGGCCTTCGGAAGAATATTCGCTTCATCGCCTACTGTCTCTTCCTCGTGGGGGTGATGATCGCATGGCCCTATATCTATCAGGGTAGCTTGCGTGAGATCACTTCGCTGGAGAAGAAGCTGGAGGATATCCGCTACAAGGCCCTCTTCACCTCGGCGGCACTCATCGAGTATGAGCGTATCAACAACATCACGACCAAGGTCGACCAGTACCAGCTCCAGCTCGTACCCGCTACCCAGCCCCCTTATCTCCTTGTCGACTCGGGCCAGTATCCTACGCCCAAGCCTCACTAACCCCACGTATATCCCCCTTCCTACGACTGAGATTCGTCAATGAACCTGCGTACAATCACCGCTAAGCTCAAGGCCTTCGTCGCGGCGGCTAAGGCCCTCGCCCGTGGACTCTTCTTCAAGTCCCAGCGTGGTGTCGAGTGGCACCGCCTCACCCACGACCGCTATCCCTGGGTCGTGGCTTTTATCTCGCTGGCGATGGTCCTCGTGATGCTCCGCATTGTCTTCTTCATCCTCAGTCCCGACGGCAAGCGCTATGCGGAGATGGCCTCTAAGGTCAACCCCCCACGCTACAGCGCTGTCGAGCCTATGCGTGGCTCGATCTACGCCCGTGATGGGCGCCCTGTCGCCGTCACCTCCCCCGTCTATCGCCTCTTCTTTGACTTCGGACACGAAGCCCTCGAGCCGCTGCGTCAGCCCCTCCCTCCGAAGGATGGCGATAGCAAGCAGCAGGCCAAGCGCGAGCAGATCCTCAAGCTCCGCGCCGAGTATGAGGCCGGCCTGGACTCGCTGGCCGAGCTGATGGCCAATACCTTCGACCTCTCAGCACGCAAGCTCACTAAGGCCAAGCTCAAGGCACGCTGGAAGCAAGGCTTCGACACCAAGTCCCGCCACTGCGCGGTCTATCCTGCCGACGTACCCTACGTCCAGTACCGCGCCTTCGAGCAGGCAGAGCCCTTCGTCATCCATAAGACGGGCCCCAATAGGTATAAGAAGCGCCTCTTCAGCAAGCTTATCTATACGGAGAATGAGAGCCGTCGTGTCTATCCCTTCGGTTCGCTGGCTTACCGCACCATCGGGCATATCTACGACCGTACCGATGGCGGGCTGACGAAGGCACGCTTCGGGCTCGAGCTTCGCTACAACGATCTCCTCCGTGGGGAGCTCGGTGAGAAGCTCTCCTTCTATAATATGGGTCGCTACGAGCAGACCATCAGCAAGCCCCCCGTCGATGGGGCAAGCGTCTACACGACCCTCGATATGAATATCCAGAGCATCGTGGAGAGCAACCTCCGCGAGCAGCTCTCCTACCTCGAGGCCGAGAGCGGTACCGTCGTCCTGATGGAGGTCAAGACGGGTAAGGTCGTCTCGATCTCCAACCTCCAGCGCACCGCACCTGGCGTCTACCACGAGACGGTGAATATGGCCGTGTCGGATATGAGTGAGCCTGGCTCTACCTTCAAGGTCGCCTCGATGATGGTCGCCCTCGATGACGGGGTCGTCCATCCCAATGATACCATCGACGTAGGCAACGGCCTCTGGAAGTACGGCGGTAAGGTCATACGTGACCACAATGCCCACCACGGTGGCTATGGGCGTCTCTCCGTAGCGCAGACCATCATCAAGTCCAGTAATGTCGGTGTGGCGAAGATCATCACCCGTGCCTATGAGTCGCGCCCCGATGACTATGTGCAGAAGATCCGTAACCTCGGCTTCGGCGAAGACCTCAAGCTTGAGATCGATGGCTACGAGAAGGCCCGCATCCGCAAGCGCTCCGACAACCCCGACCGCTGGTATAATACCACCCTCGGATGGATGTCCTACGGCTATGAGACGCAGGTGCCTCCTATCTATACGCTGGCCTTCTTCAATGCGATCGCTAATGGTGGTCGCTATATGCGCCCTTACTTCGTCTCCGAGATCCGCAGACAGGATCAGGTCATCAAGACCTTCGAGCCGACGGTCGTGCGTGAGCAGATCTGTAAGCCCGAGACGCTGACGGCGATCCAAGAGATGCTTCGCCGTGTCGTCACCGAGGGTACGGGGAAGAAGGCGCGCTCGCCCTTCGTCGCTATCAGCGGGAAGAGTGGTACGGCACAGCTCGCCTCGGGTCGTGGTGGCTACCGCGACTCCACGGGGCACGTACGCCACCAGGTATCCTTCTGCGCGTACTTCCCCTCCGAGGCGCCTAAGTACTCCTGTATCGCGGTCATCCGCAGACCCTCGAGCCAGTTCAGCGCTGGTGGGGGCGTGATGGCAGCTCCTATCATCCGCAAGATCGCCGAGAGCCTCTTGGCACTCGAGGATCCGATCCCTCTGGATTCGCTCCGTCGCTCATCCTCTCCCAAGGCATATACGAATGAGATCGCCGCAGGCCGTGCCTCGGCACTCCTCGCAGTGATGGCGCAGCTCGGTATGCCCACGCCTCGTATGCCGAAGGATGCTGGGCTCTTCATCGCCGTCGATACGACGCTACATGCCCGCTCCCTGCCAGCAACGAATGGTCGTGTGCCTGCCGTCGTCGGTATGAGTGCGATGGATGCCGTCTACCTCCTGCGTAAGATGGGCTACAACCCTCGCCTGCGTGGTGCAGGCAACGTCGTCGGGCAGTCCATACCGGCAGGCTCGCCAGCCGCAGCCGGCACCGAGGTTGTCCTGGAGCTGGGCTTCGCCTCCTAAGGCGCACGGCTCCTCCAGTCTCCCTTTCCCCTCATCGACGTATATCAATTCTATATATCCAATGACACTGAGCACCCTTCTCCAAGGCATTGCCTATACCTCACCCTCCGACCCCGCACTCATCGCAGGCTGTGAGATCACCCATATCACCGAAGACTCCCGCGCCGTGAAGCCTGGGACGCTCTTCGTCGCCCTACGCGGTGTCCATGCTGATGGGCATCGCTTCGTCCCCGCGGCGATCGAAGCAGGGGCACGTGCCGTCCTCGTCGAGACGCTCCCCGAGGAGCAGCGCGCGGACGTCGCTTATATCGTCGTCAGCTCTACGGCTGAGGTGCTCGGGCTCACCAGCTCGGCACTCCACGGCCACCCCTCTCAAGCGATGCAAGTCGTCGGTGTCACGGGGACGAATGGCAAGACGACTATCGCCACGCTCCTCTTCCGCCTCTTCCGCGCGGCAGGCTATCGCTGTGGCCTCTTGAGCACGGTGTGCAACTACATCGAGGACGAAGCCGTCCCCGCTACGCACACGACGCCCTCGGCACCCGAGCTGCAGGCACTCCTCTCGCGTATGCAGGCAGCGGGCTGTACGCACGTGTTTATGGAGGTCAGCTCCCACGCTATGGCGCAGCATCGTGCCGCTGGGGTGCACTTCCGTGGCGGTATCTTCACGAACCTCACGCGCGACCACCTCGACTATCACGGCACGGTGCAGGAGTATCTCCGTGCTAAGAAGAGCTTCTTCGATGGGCTCGGCAAGGATGCCTTTGCGCTGACGAATGTCGATGACAAGAATGGCGCCGTGATGCTGCAGAATACCCGGGCGCATAAGTACAGCTACGCCCTGCGTGCCGCTGCTGACTACCGCGCTGAGATCCTCGAGCTCTATCCCTACGGCACACAGCTGCGTATCGCTGGTATCGAGGTGCTGGTGCGACTCGTCGGCGAATTCAATGTCTACAATCTCCTCGCCGTATATGCGGCAGCGACCCTCCTCGGTATGTCGAAGGAAGAGGCCCTGCGCCGCCTGAGCGAGCTCACCGCTGTCGACGGACGCTTCCAGAGCTTCATCTCCGAGAAGCGTGGCTATATCGCTGTCGTCGACTATGCGCATACGCCCGATGCCCTCATCAATGTGCTGGAGACGCTCTCGAGTCTTCGCTCAAAGGGCTCGAAGATCATCTGTGTCGTCGGCTGTGGTGGCGACCGTGACCGCGGTAAGCGCCCGATCATGGCGCACGAGGCTGCAGTCCGTGCTGACCGCCTCATCCTCACCTCCGACAATCCCCGCAGCGAAGATCCCGTAGCGATCATCGAGGAGATGCGTGCTGGCCTGAGCCCCGAAGAGCTGAGCCGCACGCTCTCTATTACCGACCGCGCCGAGGCTATTCGCACGGCTACGATGCTGGCCTCTGCAGGCGACCTGATCCTCGTCGCAGGCAAGGGCCACGAGACTTATCAGGAGATCGCAGGTGTGCGTCATCACTTCGATGACCGCGAGATCATCCTCGAGCAGTTCGCTCACGAAGCTTAGTATTTCACTCTACACACGATTATGATTTATCACCTTTTTGAGTACTTGACCCGTCAGGGTATTGCCTTACCTTTCTCACGTCTCTTCACCTACGTCTCCTTCCGTGTGGGCTTAGCGCTCATCGTGGCGCTCCTGATCAGCACGATCTGGGGGAGCAAGGTCATTGACTTCCTCCGTCGTAAGCAGATCGGCGAGCTGGTGCGTGACCTCGGTCTCGAAGGCGAACAGACGAAGAAGGGCACCCCCACGATGGGTGGTGTCATCATCATCATGGCGATCCTGGTGCCTACGCTCCTCTTTGCGCGACTGGACAATATCTACGTCATCCTGATGATCATCACGACGCTCTTGATGGGGCTTCTGGGCTTTGCTGATGACTATATCAAGGTATTCAAGAAGGATAAGAACGGCCTGAAGGAGCACTACAAGATCATCGGGCAGGTCGTCCTCGGCCTCATCGTCGGTGTGACGCTCTACCTCAGCCCCTCGGTCGTCATCAAGCGCAATAGCGAGATCGTCCGTGAGGGCGGTGTGCGTGAGATTCGCTTCGAGACCACCGATACCAAGAGCCTCGAGACCTCTATCCCCTTCCTCAAGGCCAATAACCTCGATTACTCTGAGATCCTCCCCATTTCTGATCCAGGGGTGAAGAAGATCGTCGGGGTGACCATCTTCATCATGATGACGGTCGTCGTCGTCATGCTCCTCTCCAATGGTGTGAACCTCACCGACGGCGTCGATGGCTTGGCCTCGGGTTCGTCGGCTATTGTCGGGGTGGTGCTGGGGGTCTTTGCCTACGTCTCCTCACACCACGATATGGCGGGCTACCTGAATACGATGTTTATCCCAGGGGCCGAAGAGCTGGTTATCTTCGCCGCTACGCTCGTCGGGGCGACGGCAGGCTTCCTCTGGTACAACTCCTATCCCGCACAGGTCTTCATGGGCGACACGGGTAGTCTGGCACTCGGTGGTATCATCGGTGTCTTCGCTATCCTCATCCGCAAGGAGCTTCTGCTGCCCATCCTCTGCGGTATCTTCATCGCCGAATTTACCTCTTCCTTCATCCAGCGCTTCTACTTCAAGTACACCCGTATGCGTACGGGCAAGGGCGTGCGTGTCTTCAAGATGGCGCCCCTGCATCACCACTTCCAGCTCCCTGGCGGAGCGGCTACGGATAGTATCCTGAAGCGTCCTATCGCTAAGATCCCTGAGGCCAAGCTGACGATGCGCTTCTGGCTCATCGGCATTCTGCTGGCTGTGGTGACCATCGTCACGCTGAAGATCCGATAATAGGAGGGCCTGCCGAGTGATCCAAATAGAAGATAAGATCGTCAGTCAAGACCTCTTCGACGTACTCTTCGTCTGCGACTACGACACCTGCAAGGGGGAGTGCTGTGTCGAAGGCGATAGCGGTGCGCCGCTGGAGGAGGGCGAAGCGGAGCAGCTCCGCCAGTGCCTGCCCCATGTGCGTCACCTCCTCTCTCCTGCGGCCCTCAAGATCATCGAGGAGCAGGGCGTCAGCTACCTCGATGAAGATGGCGACGAGGTGACCTCTATCGTGAATGGGCGTGACTGCGTCTTCACCACCTACGACGAGCAGGGACGCTGTGCCTGCGCCCTCGAGAAGGTCTATGGCGAAGGGAAGACGGACTTCATCAAGCCCATCAGCTGTCAGCTCTATCCCGTGCGCCTGACGAAGTACCCCACCTTCACGGCGGTGAACTACCATAAGTGGTCGATCTGCAAGTGCGCGCTCAAGCTCGGGCGCAAGCTCCAGGTACCCGTCTATCAGTTCCTGCGTGCACCGCTCGTCCGCGCCTTTGGCGAAGAGTTCTACACGCAGCTGGAGGAGGTCGCAGCCCTCTTGAAGGCCGAGCGCGAAGAGGCGAAAGCGAGCCAGAACTAAGCTTCTCCCTCGCACCTCCCCATACAGACTCATACGCATCGCCCCGTGATTCAAGTCCTGAATCACGGGGCGATGTCTTTGTTTTGGGGGGGCGTGTGCAGGCGGCTTCTACAAGGTCTGGATAGCTCCTTCTCTGGTAGCTGGTCTCTCCTTCTTGTGGAGGGGGGCTATGAACCTATATAGGTCACTGCTCCGATCTATATAGGTTCGCGTCGTGACCTATATAGCTTCACATCGCGACCAATATAGGTCAGCTCATCAATCTATATAGGAATAGACCGCCATCCTATATAGGGTGGGGGTGTAGATCCAAATAATAAGGGGGAGCAGCGTGATGCTGCTCCCCCTTTATGCGGTGTACCTTGGGGCGATGAAGCCCGTCGGGGTGATACTACTTCTTAGCGGTAGAGTCCGCCTTAGCCTGGACGCCTTCGCCAGCGTTGTAGTGCTCGTTGAGGTACTTGATGAAGTCCTCGGTGATGTCGAGCGCGCCTTCAGCGTAGAGGATGTTGTCGCCGACCTTGGTGAGGATGAGCTTGTAGCGGCCATCCTTGTTGTAGTCCTTGAGCTGCTCGCGGATCGACTTCATCATATCCTCGAGGAGGGACTGCTGCTTGAGAGCGAGCTTTTCGGAGAGCTCAGCGCTGAGAGCCTGGCCTTCCTGCTGCATGCGGATGAGCTTCTGCTGCTCAGCCTGCTGGGCTTCTGCAGAGACGAAAGCGTTGATGCGCATACGGCGCTCGAAGTCGGCTGCAGCCTTCTGGATGGCAGCGCTCTTGCCCTGAAGACGGGTCTGGTGAGCGGCAGCATCCTTCTCGAGAGCTTCCTTGATTTCCTGTGCGAACTTATACTGTGAGGTGACACTGTCCATATTCACAAGAGCAATGGGCAGGCCAGTAGCTTGTACTTCAACGGGAGTGGTGGGGGTAGACTTCTGCTCGGCCTTGTTCCCTCCACAGGAGGAGAGGCAGAGGGAGCTGGTGAGTGCGATGGCGAGTGTGCCGAGGCTTACGAAACCTTTCTTTGTCATAGGTAGATTATGCTTTGTAATGGATATGCGGGGTGGATAGTGGGGGCTATAGAGGTCGCTTACCCCTCGTTCGCAGCGATGCGCTCAGCCAGAGTCTTGTGGCGCTGGGCGTCCTTGTGCTGTGACGTGTGGCACGAAATACCACGCTGCTGCATAGCTCGGTTACCCCCAACGTGTGTGCTGGGGAAGCGCCCGTTCTTCTTGAAGATCACCCCGATAGAGAGGAGGAAGACCACGAGCCCCATAGCGAGGAGTGAGATGAGGAATAGTGACATACTACTCTTTGTCTTTGCCTTTAGAGACTGAAAAGTATGACTGCACCTATGAAGAGTGCTATCGGAAGGAGTGCCATGCTTGTTTTTTATCGTTATATTTGTTGGGAGCAAAGGTACAAGTTTTCGCTGATTAAGGCCTTAAGTGTACTACGAGGGGTACAGAAAAGTGTGGCTTGTCGCCCTGCCAACACATTTACCTATACGTAAACATCAAGTAAAGCAATGGAAATTACAGAGCTGAACCCCAAGATTGTCTGGAAGTACTTCCATGAGATCACACAAGTCCCCCGCCCCTCGAAGAAGGAAGAGAAGATCATCGCTTACCTCGAGAAGTTCGCTAAGGACCACGGTATCGAGTACAAGAAGGATAAGGTGGGCAACATCGTCATGTGCAAGCCTGCTACCCCTGGCTACGAAGACCGTGTCAAGCTCATCCTGCAGAGTCACGTCGACATGGTATGCGAGAAGAACGCTGGTACCGTGCACGACTTCGACAACGACCCCATCCGTACCATCATCGATGGCGAATGGCTCCATGCTGACGGCACCACCCTCGGTGCTGACAACGGGATCGGCTGTGCTGCACAGCTCGCCGTCCTCGCCTCGGACGACATCGAACACGGGCCTATCGAAGCCCTCTTCACCATCGACGAAGAGACCGGTATGACCGGTGCCTTCGCCCTCCAGCCTGGCTTCCTCACTGGTAAGATCCTCATCAACCTCGACAGCGAGGACGAAGGTGAGCTCTTCATCGGCTGCGCCGGCGGTAAGGGTATCGTCGCTACCTTCAAGCCCGAGTACAAGGCTGCTCCTCAGGATCTCGTATGGCTCCGTGCCTCCGTCTCTGGCCTCAAGGGCGGTCACTCTGGTGGTGAGATCCACGTCGGCCTCGGCAACGCTAATAAGCTCCTCACGCGCTACCTCTACGCTCTCGAGAAGAACCTCGACTGGTGCCTCGCTGAGATCGGTGGCGGTAACCTCCACAACGCTATCCCCCGCGAAGCTCACGCGCTCATCGGTGTCAAGCCCGCTGACAAGGCTAAGGCTGAGGAACTCCTCCGCGAGCTCGATGCTGCTGTACGCAATGAGCTCAAGGCCGTCGACCCCAAGGTCCGCCTCGATATCGAAGACGCTGCTGCTCCTGCACAGGTCATCGACTGCAAGACGAAGTCCGCTCTCGTACGTGCGCTCTACGCTTGCCCTCACGGCGTACTCGGTATGAGCCACGAGCTGGAAAATCTGGTAGAGACGTCGAATAACCTCGCTTCTATCAAGCAGCGTGACGGCGTCATCCTCGTCGAAACCAGCCAGCGTAGCTCCACAACGAGCCTGCGCGACAGCGCTTCGGAGATGGTAGCCTCTGTCTTCGAGCTCGCTGGTGCTGATGTCAAGGTCACCGACTCTTACCCAGGCTGGAAGCCCAACCCCGACTCTGCTATCCTGAAGGCTTCGGCTGATGCTTATCGCAAGCTCTTCGGCAAGGAAGCAGCTGTCAAGGCTATCCACGCTGGTCTCGAGTGCGGTCTGATCCTCGATGTCTATCCCGACCTCGATATGGTATCCTTCGGTCCTACGCTCCGTGACGTACACTCACCCGCTGAGCGTATCGAGATCAAGACGGTAGACCTCTGGTGGCGTCACCTCCTGCAGGTCCTCAAGGAAATCCCTGCAGCTAAGTAGTCGTCTCTGACACTAAGCCCAATCAAGCAGGCTCCCCCTGTGCGAAGCTTTCGCACAGGGGGAGCTTTTGTTTTTGTATATGGTGAAGTCACTCCCTCTTGAAGCGTAGAGCATAAGGGTATAGAGAAGGGGAGTGCGAACCACTACTACTTCGAGGTGTGAACCAGTAGTGGTCCGCAGCGTGACCAGTAGTGGTTCATAATACAAACCAGTAGTGGTCCGAGTGCAGACCAGTAGTGGTTCGATTGCAAATGACTACTGGTCTGTACTGCGGATCACTATTGCTTCGCGTTTCTCAAGTTGCTCCCACGCCTCACGATGCTTTAGTGATAGCCCACCTACCAGCATAAAAGTAGCGCCCCACTTCCCGCAGAGGGAGGTGGGGCGCCATCATATAGAGGAGGACTGATGCTATGCCTTGCGGTGGAAGATATATCCCTTCAGCGGTTGGGGGGAGAAGGATGGTGTCTTGCTCTCTGGGTCGATGGTGACTAATGCCGTGGTGAAGTTAGCCACGAGCTTAGTCGAGCTGATTTCCGCGCGGAAGTCCTTCAAGAGGATCGCTTCGCCGAAGGGTGTGGTACGGATGATGTCGGTGATGTAGAGCGTCTGCCCCTCGAGGCGATAGGAGGTCGTGTAGCTCATCGTGCGAGGGCTCCCCGAGGGGGTGAGGGTGAAGCGCACTTCGCTGTCACTGACGAAGTCGAGGAGCATCGTCCCCGTCCCCTCAGTCCATAGAGAGCTGGCGAGGCCGCTGGACTTGGGCTCCTGAGGACTACCCTTGCTACAGCTCTGTAGGCCACAGACGAGGATGAGTAAGAGTAAAAGGAGTGGGGTGAGATACCACTGACGCTTGGGGAAGAAGTTGCTTGCCATAGGAGATAAGCGATAGATGGTGGGACTAATGAGTAGCCTCCACGATGTCGAAGAAGAAAGGTGCATAGCCTGCCTGGACGTACGCTGACTTGCACCCGTGTGGGACGATGAGACGCTCGATGCGCCCCTGCTTTGTCGTACGGAAGAAAGCCATAGAGCCCAGTATCGGAGGGGTCTTCCCGAGAGCTCGAACGGTCTCCAGCGATCCGCATAGGGCGAAGGCCTGATCATCGATGCGCTGAAGGCTCTCTGGAAGCGTGATCTCAGGGAGGCTGCTGGCGTAGAAGGCCAGCGGGCCGATGGTGCGTAAGCGCTGGGGGAGCGTGACGGACTCTTGGATCTGTGCGGAGAAGAAGGCCGCTTCGCCTATGCTCCGAAGTGTAGAGGGGAGGAGGAGCTGCTTGATATGGAGTGCCGTCCTCAGGTCGATCTGCTGATTGCTGATGAAGTAGCCATAGGCTCCAGCAGCCAGTGCGCGTGCTCCGAGCGTCTCGAGCCCCTCAGGCAGGCGGAGTGTCTTGGCCTGGATCGTGGAGAGCGGGCCCTTATCCAGATTGGGGTGCTGGATGAAGAAGGTGCTACTGAGTGTGGTGATGGCTGAGGGTCCAGCAAAGGTGATATCATCGAAGCGCCCGGTAAGGGTGACGGCCTTCAGCGATCGGGGGAGGGTAAGCGGACTACTGAGCTCCAAGAGCGCTCGCAGCTCCTCGAGGCCATCGGGGAGTACAAGCTCATCCTTTACAGAGGAGATCTTCAGATCATCCTCCCCGCCTGTCAGCTCCACGAAGAGCTTCGGCTGATCACAGTAGAGGCGCTTGAGGCTCTTGGGGAGGTGGAGTTGCTCCGTAGCGAACTCTCCGAGCTCGATCTTCTCATAGCCTTCGGGGAAGGTGAGGCTGGTGTAGATGAAGCTCAGCCCGAAGCTGATGAGTCCCTTTAGCCCGCGAGGTAAGGTCAGTGCCTTGATCGTGAGGCCTGATGCGAAGGCCGAGGGGAGGATATCGTCTTCTACAGCTACCGGGGTAGGCTCGGGGTCACTGAAGAAGCGCTTCTTAGGGAGGACAGTGCGACCGCCACTGACGATGCGTGTATCGGAGAGATCGAGGGCATCAATGCGGGCATTCTGCTCGCTGAAGAAGAGTAGGTCGGAGCCATTGATCGGGCCATGGACGATGATCTTGGAGAAGTAGGGCATCTCCTTAGCGACCATGGGTAGGAGCCCTGGGACCTTCTGCGTCAGCTCCAGCACTCCATCTGTGTAGGTGTAGGTAGGGGCTGCGTGGTGGCGTACCGTCACAGCTACCGAGTCCTCAGAGAAGAAGCCTGAGAGGGGATTGCCCAGGCGTACATAGACGGTCGTCTCACCATCAGTGAGCCCGCGTACCCGCCCCTCGCTATCGACTGAGGCGATGGAGGGATCGGCGACACTCCATGAGAGTGCCTCTGTAGGCTTGTAGTCTTCGGGGAGGAAGCGGTAGGGGAGCGTGTAGGTCTCGAGGGGATTGATCGTGATCGAGCGGTCACGCAGGTAGACCCCAGAGGAGATGAGGGTGAAGTGGTGGCTGGCTCGCACGCGCTTGCCCCCTGACTGGAGCGAGGTCACGAGGACCGTAAGCTCGCCCTTGCGTAGGGGCTTCAGTACGCCCCCGTACTGGATGGATGCGATGCTAGCGTCGGAGACACTCCATGAGAGACGTGGGGACTCGACTCGAGGAGTAGAGGTGACCGAGAGGTGGTACTCCCTACCCGTATAGAGGGTGTCGGAGCCTAAGGAGGCTATCGTGAGCGTCTCGATGGCAGGATCCTCCTGTGAGCAGGAGAGAAGGGAGAGGATGGCGAGGAGCGCCGTGAGGGCGATGCGGTAGTTCATACGTGCTGAGCGTGCTTAGTGCGTCTGACGGATGGTGAAGATGATGGGGGATAGACCTTCGCCTGTCGGGGGGATAAGGCGTATCTGGGTGCTACGATCAGCTCCACTCGTATTCTTATCCAAGTAGAAGGCGATCGAGCTGACATAGCCCGTCTCGGGGTCTATCCCGAGCTCTGCCTGGATCCAGCCACTGCGTGCCTGAGGCTTGGTGATCTGGATCTGCTCCTGTGAGAGATTGGTGATGAGGGCGATCGTGGCGACGACCATCTTGCTGCTCTCATCGTCGGGGAGCGCTGCCAGATCAAGAGTGGTGTCTTCGCTGGTGGCGAACTCATATACTCCCGTGAAGGGCGCTTGCTCACAAGTGAACTGCAGAGGAGCCAGCTTCGGCCCGATATATTCGCTCCATACATACGTGCCATAGGTGGCGGTGATGGAGAAGCGTCGGATGGTGCGTAGCGGGTTAGCTGTGACACGTATCCCCTTGAGATTCGTTAGATCGGGGTAGTCGATAGTCGAGCCCTCGGGGACAGGGAGTTCCGCTCCCCAAGAGCGCTCGGGGAGGGTGACGAAGGTAGGACGAATCCACTCTATATCATCAAAGTGAAGGTTCGTCCGGTAGCTGAGGGCAAATTCGGATGCTTCAGCTGGAAGGGTGATACGCTCCTCGCTCTTGCTGTGCTGGCTGTGGAGATAGAGATGGCGGTTGTGGTTGGGTAGCTGGAGGAATCCCCAAAGCTTCTGATCGTTCGCATCATTGGTGATACAGTAGACGAGACTGAAGCCCTTGCTCATCGAGAGTGAGAGATCGAGGAAGTCTGCACTCGTCGTGGTCTGCCCTGTGAGGGTGACTCCACCTGGACTCTTGATGAGGCGGAAGTAGCGCTGTAGTGCTGGACGCTCCATCTGATAATCCTGCGTATCGATGGCGTATTGCCAGAAGGGACTACGATACTTCTCGCGGTAGTCTGGCATCACCTCGCCATCGCCATTCCGCTCTATCTGCCCCTCGAGGTTGTGACTGTCGACATAGACAGTGAGGTGGAGCTTGCTCAGCGGTAGATCGGTCTTCAGCGGAATAGAGATCTGCTGGGGAAGCATCCCAAGGCTTGTGAACATCTGCTCGGGGTGCGCAAACGAGACGGTAGAGTGCCCCAGCTGGAGGTAGTCAAAGGAGATCTTTTGGTCTGCGAACTGAGCATCAGCGAGCGTGATACGTACTCGGCGCTGTGCCATACTCGTCGGGATCGCATCTGCACGGAGGCTGATACCCCAGCTATCCCCTGTCTTGATGATCTGTAGGTCGTGCACCCAATCGCTCGAGCCTTCACCGTAGTCATAGCTTATGCGTAGCTGATCGCCGGAGAGGTTGGTGCGGAAGAGTATGGGGTCGGTATGGGTCCCTCCAGTGGCGGAAAGAGGTATCGTGTAGATCTTCTCTTTGTTGCTATAGTATGTGCTCAAGGGGAAGCCCAAGACAGGGATATAGGGGAAGAGATACCTATCGGTAGCCAGTGATTCGTCTGCCTCCTGACGGATCGTGATACGGCGGGCTGCCTGGCGCCCTCCTCGCTCAATGATCTGGAGGATGAGTTCTGCTTGGCGGGCGAAGGGCGTACTATTGCGCGCAGCGTAGACGAGGAGCTGACCACGACGAAGCTCTGTCTCGATCCAGTCCTCAGCCTCGGTGATCTGTAAGCGCTCATCGGTGACCGAGGAGGAAAAGGGTATATATAGCGTATCCCCTGTACTGCGAGCCGTGAGCTCCAGGCCTTTGCCTCCATCATTGAGGTCAAGCTGCGGCGTCTCCGTTGTACTACGACAGGCGGAGAGGAGGAGTATCGAGAGGAGGACGAGGAGGTAGGCTTTGACTTTCATCATCATGTGTGTAGCTACTTGGACTTGACCTTGTGTAGGGTAATGTAAGCCGAGATCATCCCTGGCTCAGATATATGGACGAGGGTAGACTCCTCTTCGGCACGTACGAGCTCCATGATCAGGGTGACGTCGTGCCGCGCATAGGTCGTGGCTATCGGGGGGATCACGTCGATCTCGAAGGTGCCAGCATAGTGGTCCGTATCTCCTCGGAAGGGGAAGAGCGGGAAGGTGAGGAGGACCTTGCTCCCAGCGACACGCCACGTCCCCTTATAGATATTGATCCCATACTGCAGGACGGGGAGTGAGCTCAGCAGTACCTGACCATTGCTCTGGAAGCTAAGCTGGTAGCGCGAGAGGAGTGGATAGACATTATATAGGGCGTCATCGATATAGAGGACACGCTTCCAGGTCTCAAGATCGACGCGATAGGAGCCGAGGATGGTACGATAGTCTATTGGGGCTTGGCTAATCGGATTGCGCTCGCTCCAGGATGGGTCGATGACATCGGTCTCCTTGCTCCAGTAGTCATCTTGAGCTCCCTTACCCGTCATCAGCGCCGAGAAGCTGTAGTCGGGATTGACAAAGAAGGCCTCCATGGTGAGCATGTTATTCAATAGGTTGAAGCGACGAATCTTCATCCGATACTCCAGATCTCCCCCGATGGGCGAGCCCACTCGTACAAGGAGCTCTTCGGGGGCCTTGGGGTCCAGAGTCCAGGTACCTGTGTAGTAGAAGATTGTGCTCCCAAACTCCTCGATGACATAGGTGGCATAGACTTGCCCTGTCTTAGAGAGATAGAGGGAGTTGAGATGCTTGCCTGCTACGTTGAGTATGGGTCGGGCTGCAGCGGATAGGTTCCCGAGACTTTGTGGGAGGATCACCTCTTGCTTCTCGTGGTCTATCTTCCACGTCACGCCGATTAGCTTCTCCAGGGTGAGTGAAGAGGGGAACTGGATGCGACTCTTCTGTCCCGAGGGATCGGTCGGGAGATCATTGGTGCAGGCGGTGATGAGTGCAAGGAGTAGCGCAAGGAGGTAGGGGCGTCTGCTTATCATCGGGGCTGAGGTGTGAGGGTGATCTTCTTGAAGTCGGCGACATAGCCACTTTGTAGGGCTACGGAGAAGGCTGGCGTGGCGAGGCCTGTGGCGACATCGTAGGTATAGTATCCGTTGTAGGGAGCTTCGCTACTTGTACGGACATAGCGCAGATAGAGGCGCCCGTCGATGACCGTAGCGATATTCACACCCTGACGGAAGGCCGAAGAGGGGCGTAGTGACGCTATCGGCTCTGCATGGCGTGTTGCCAAATCGATGGTGTAGTACTGCCACTCGTCTTGGGGTATCTCGCTTCTGATAGCTGATAGCTGGTGGGCAGAGACCATCGTTAGGAGTTTGCCTTGGTAGACATAGATCCCGTTGAATCGTGCGGGGTAGCTGAGGCCAAGATCCGAGATCTTTACCTGCCAGTCGGGGTCTACTTCATGGCTACCATGGCGGATACGATAGATGAGAGAGTTCTGATAGAAGCCGAGGAGGTCACCTCCTTGGGCAAGGAGGTAGAGGTCGCCAGCTTCGTCATGGGCATATTGTAGGAGCTCGGAGGGAGTGCCGAGACGTCCTGTATTCGGCAGGTAGGAGAGCGAGAGGAGGCGGCCTCCGTTCTTAGCTTCGTAGGCTACGAGGTAGCAGTCTCGAGAGAGGTTGGTATGGGCATCGGACTGGAGCTCTGCATCCATGATCAGTGTCCCTTCGTGCAGTACCATGAGCTTCATCCCCAGGATGAGGCGGGGGAGCTGCTGACCTGATAAAGCAGGAGTCTTCTCGAGGATGAACTGGCGGATACGCTCCTTGTCGGCTTCGGAGATGAGGATCTTTGCTGGGAGCTTCGCCATCGTCTTGGGGTCGAAAGTCGTCACCTCTATGATACGGTCTATAACTGGAGGTTGGATCAGGAAGCCGAGCTGCTCCCCGATGGCGAAGTTTTTCTCCGCTTGACTAAAGCCGTCGGCATCACTCTCGAGGTAGGCTCGCTCGCCGATAGCTTGAGCTGAGGGTGAGAATGTGAGGCGTACGGGATTATTGATGAGGAGATCTCCTTGGGCATGGTTGTTCACCGCATTGGAGTAGCGGTAGATCTGGCCATGAGCCTCCAGCAGGCCACCGCCATCCGAGCCAAAGCGCCCGAAGAGGGTATTCCTCTCAAGGATATTGTTGACTCCATCGGAGGTGGGGAGGTGGTCGAAGTAAGAGATATAGCTCTCCTTGTAGCTGAGCCCCTTCATCGGACCCGCAGGGATCGTCGTACTCTTGTAGGTCATCAGCACATAGCGGTCAGCTCCGAGCATCTCCTCAGTCTCAGACGGGGTGGACGTGGTGTGAGGCGCCTCTTCCTTGCGGCAGCCTCCGAGGAAGAGTGTGAAGACGAATAGCGAGAGTGCTGTATAGCGAGATAGCTTATTCATAGGGAGGTGCATCGGCGGATTATTCTTGCTGGCCAGCGGAAGCATAGTAGATGCGTAGGCCCTCGGGGGCGTTCTTGACGACACAGCCTGGATTGACTGTGATGGAGCTGGCACTTATATTGGCCTTAGTGAGGTGACCGAAGTCAATGTAATCGATCCGACTATTTCGAGAGGTGACGCCCCTGAGGCCTTGGAGATAGACCAAGCCCTTGAAGCCTCGCCACTGCTCTCCGCTGAAGTCAAGGATATTGAAGGCAAACCAGATCTCTCGCTCATCGGTGTGGGGGACGTACTTGCTCGGAGGGAGACTCACCGCCAGTCCATAGACCGAGGCGAACTGACTGCGTAGGTATTCGTGATCCAGGGATGTATGGACAAGATCACGAAGAGTAAGGTTGCCCTTCTTCTTGGCTGAAGGGGGGACGATGATTTGTCCGACTTCCTCGACTTCCACATCGAAGGCAAAGGTGTGGGAGAGACTGGGTGCCGTGAGTGCCTCCGTTGCGCCTGAGAAGAGAACGTGCTGGAGCTGGGGAGTGGTACTTGAATTAAGGGGCGAAAGGTCGATCTCTGGGGCATAGAGATGGAGCAACTCGACCTTCTGGAGTGCGGGGCATTCTGCTAAGGTAAAGCGTACATTACGCCCCCAACTACTGCGTGCTACAGCTCCCTTTTTAGGACGTATGCCGATGGATAGCTCTTGGAGAGCAGGGAGCTTGAGCTTGTCAAAGGAGGCTCGGTCGAAGTCTTGGCGCTCAGCAAAGGTGACCTGTAGTCTCTGTAGCTGAGGAAGCTGATTGCTGAGCTGTGTGATGAAGGTGTTGTCAAAGGGGAGGGGACGATAGCGCAGCCCATCAGCTCCGTAGACGTCACCTGCCTCCACCGTGATAGATAGGGATGTGATGCTCGGACTGACCTTGCCGAGGAGGTCAATATCTCGCAGGCGGACATCCTCGAGATAGAGCGAGGTCGCCTGCTCTACGCCGAGGCTGGAGAGGCTGGAGAAGTAGCTCTTGCTGACGATGAGCTTGAAGCGGGCATCGGGGTGCTGACGTATGGTGAGGTTGGGCGTCCCTGTGACCTGAATCTCTCGGAGCTTAGCGCAGTCGGTGGCATCGACGATGAGTCCATCTTTAGCCCCCTTGATCTGGAGTCTACGCAAATCTTTCAGGCCACGCAGGTCGAGACGCTCCAGTTGTCCCGCTGAGATCTCCAGTGAGGTCGTGCGAGGGTAGGCTGAGAGGTTATAGAGCTCACTCATGTCTCGAGGTACATAGTCCATACCCTCGGGCTGAGAGTAGTTGCCATCCTCAAGGGTGAGGAGGACCAGGCTCGGATCATCTTCGTAGGAGGAGAGGTAGCCATGCTCGAGGAAGTAGGCGATACGCTTCTTTCCATTGAGATACCTCTTGCGATGCTTAGAATCATAGAGGTAGATCAGGTGGGCATCAGCGAACTTCTCCGCTTTGTCTAACACGCTTTGTAGCGAGTCGCGGACCACCTTGTCACTAAGTAGCTCCAGCTCTTGGTGAGCTAAATCGAAGGCCAGCTGGCGAATGTAGGCGTTGGCTCGGCTTTGGATCTCCGCTTGATTCATGTGGAGCCGTCCACCGGCCTCTGGACTTATCTGCCGCTCATCACGAGGCAGAGGCTCGTAGGAGCGGTGGCAAGCGGAGAGGCATAAGAGGGCGCCTAAGAGAAGGAGATAGCTTGCGTAGCGATTGATGATCTTGTCCATCATAGACGAGGGGCTATAGCTTGAATTCGAGAGAGAGGTTGGCATAGCGTCGTGGCTGGGAGAAGCGTATGACGGACTCCAGGCCACCACGGAAGAAGTCGCTGTGCTGGACGAGCATCACGGGACTGATGATCTGGCGGAGGTCATCCCAAAGCCAGTAGCGGGTATCGGTGAGGTTCATGATCGAGGCACGCAGGGTGAAGTGCTTGGCCAGCTTGACGTAGGCGAAGAGGTCTACCGTCACAGCATTCTGAAAGAAGTAGTAGGGGAACTGGCTGATCTGCTCATCACCATAGAAGCTCTTGACGAAGCGTGTCTGGTCGACGTCCTTTGCCTTGAGGAAGTTTGCGCGTAGACTGATACCTGCTCGCTCTTTGGGGAGGTCGTAGTCCAGCCCGAGGACAGCCTTCAGCGGCTGGATCGCAAGCATCGATGTGCCATCGCTGAATCGCCCCTCGGAGTAGTTCAGGGAACCCGTGAGCATGAATTGTCCCGCTCGCTTGAGTTGTGGTAGGAGTTCTTCGAGGAAGAGGCTCGTGCTGAAGTCAATCCCCCAGAGGCGAGCATTCTTCTTATTCTCATTGATCGAGTAGGCGACATCTCTATTCTGCCCATCCAAGAAGACCTTTTGTACGCCATATAGTGGCTCTATATAGTCCTTATAGGTGTTGTAGTAGAAGCTCAGATCGTACGCAAAGTACTTAGGATCAGCTGTGCCGATATGCCACTCATGGTTGAACGATAGCTCACGACGGAGCTTGGGGTTCGATAGTACGAAGAAGGCTGGTGAGAGACTGACGTACTGGAAGAATCGCTCTTGTGAGGTCGGTACGCGGTAGCCTGTGGAGAATTTGTAGCCGACGCTTAGGTAGGGATTGAAGTCATAGCTGATGATCGCCATGGGGGTAAATCCCCATTCTTGTATGCTGACCTTGTCGAAGTCCATCCCAGCCGTCTTGAGATTCCCGATGAGGTATCCCAGATAGTTGAAGTCGTTGTCTCCCTGCCAATCGCGGGTGCGAGAGGAGAAGAGATCGTAGCGTATCCCTAAGTCAAACTTGAGGCGGCCAAGCTGGATCTTATCTGAGAGGGCTACGGAGAGGTTGTCTCGATCGGCTGGGCGCTGGAAGGAGTAGATGTAGGAGCTCTGAGGTAGCTCTTCCCCGAAGCGATAGAATTGCCCCTTGTAGCGCACCCCCTCCCGGTAGGTGTTTAGCGGACGGCTGATGTCGACATTCTTATCTGCAGTATGGTGATGGAGGTAAGAGGCATGTAGCGTGAAGAAGTGATATCCGAGTGCGCCGAAGTCTTGGGGCTTGGAGGTAGCCTTGAGGGCAATAGCTTGGTCGTAGAAGCTCATCCCCTTGAGCAGACGGCGCGTCCCTGCTGGGAGGTAGTTGGGGCGAAAGTTGCTGATCTCGGGGCGGTATATGGAGCTACGTGTATCGGCGTCGAGGAAGGACTGCTGTCCATTGACATAGATATTAAGCTGGTTGAGCCACGAGGATTCGAGTGGGGTGAATCGGTAGTTGACGTCATAGCGACGGGTCAGTACTTGGTCGTGCCCATAGTAGTAGGGCTCGTGCTGTGAGGTGAGCACATAGGCAGGCTCCATGGACCAGACTTCGGAGTCGGTCACTTTGTTTTGGCTATAGTAGGAGGCTGTGAGCTTGTGATCTCCGTGGCGGTAGGCTATCTTGCCGAGGAAGCTCTGCTGCCGATACTCCATCGGGTCGGGGCGGGTAGCGAAGATGCTACGTCGTAGCTCCCCTGTCCCGAAGTTCCGCACCTCATGTCCTGTGCGCTCAGCATAGAGAGCGAGGGCTTCTATCCCCTTATAGACGACTGCACCACCGAGCGAATAGATACGCCCCTTGGCCATGTTGTCTCCACCGATCTTCCCCTGTATCCCATAGATTCGCCCAGGCTCGATCATAGTCTGGGCCTCCTTGGTCTCGAAGTTCACGGCGCCTCCGAGAGCACCAGTGCCGTGCTCGAAGGAGGAAGCCCCCTTCTTGATCTCCACCTTCTTAATGAACTCGGTCTCGAACTGTGGGCGGGCTGAGTTGATGAGTCCATAGGAGCTGAAGACGACGTTCGTCTCCGTCTCGGCCTGTGGTAAGCCATCGACAGAGATGGATACGCGATTCTCATCTACCCCACGTATGGCGAAGCCTTTGTTCCCATAGCGGGATACCGACTCAGAGATACCGACCCCTGGCATGTAGCGTACGAAGTCCTTCGTCGAGAGGATGAACTGCCGGCTGATATCGCGGTCGGAGACGACCTCTCGGCCGATCTCTTTCTTCTGTACCTTCTTCTCTCGCTTCTTGTCCTTGACATTGACCTCTTTGATGACGTAGGTACGGCGCACGGTCGTATCGGTCTTGCTCTTAGCTGGCTCCTGCTGCTGGGCGAGGGTAGGTAGGGTCGCAAGCAGGCTGAGTGAGAGGATGCTGGGCACGAGCGTATATCTTGTCTTCATGGGGGCGTATCAGTTGCGGTAATAGGTCAGGTGATAGAGGGGCTCGATGCTGATGCCGAGAGGCTTGTCGAGATAGCTCTGGCGCTCATCGACGCTGACGCGCTTGCCATCAGGCAGAGTGAAGGCTTTGAGGCGGAGGATGAAGCGGTCTTGACTCTGACTCGTGCTCCCCTGACGCTTCAGCAGGGTCTCGGCATCTATGACTATCGGCTCCGTGAAGATCGGACTGCGCAAGAGTGCCCCACGGAAGGTGAGCTTGTCCAGCTGCGTCTGATACTCATAGATACAGCCTCCGAGGTCTATCGTTGCCGAGCGATTCTGCCCATCGTAATAGAGCAGGAGTGGGAGCTGTGCCGTACCGTCGATACTGACCTCATTATTGTTGCCAAAGATGATGTAGCGGTCATAGTCATCGAGCTTGAAGGTGCGGAAACGCAGGACTTCGTTGTCGGCAATACTGGGATCTTGCTTGATATTGATGTAGTTCTCCTCGTGCTCCAGCTCGCGCTTGAAGCAACTTTGTAGGCCAGCCGATAGGGCGCTTATGAAGAGGATGATCTGGAGGATATGTCGTGTCGGTGTCATCATAGCTCGTCGGTACTTAGGGTGCGGGACGGAAGCTCACAGGGCCAGCCCATACATAGTTGGGGGCATAGTTTCGCACCAGGATCGTGCCCCAATGCTGGCGCTCGTCGTAGATACTATAGAAGAGGTAGGGGTCGAGTGGCCCTTCCTGTCCCGTGTCGCCCAAGCCATATTCGTAGCGGGGGATAAGTTGGCGAGGGCTGTCCTTGTACTTGGCTTGGTCGTACTCGAGGGTGATAGCGATGGTATAGCGACTGCTCTTGGGGTAGTCCGTGGAGGTCTTGAGTGGAAGGATGAGCGTCAGATAGCGCTCACCGAAGTAATACCTCTGTCCCGTGGGCTCCATCGGGCCATTGAGCACGGCAAAGATCGAGTTGTCAATGCCACGCCCTCTACCCTCAAAGGACTTGAAGATCTCCCCGCGCTGGTAGCCGTAGGTGAAGGAGTAGTAGCTCGTGGGGAGCTGAAGAGAGTCCAGCTGTAGCTGATGGTCTCGCCCGAAGGTGATCTTCCCCTCGAAGAGCTTCTCCACAGTGTAGGGGATTCGGAGGGTGTAGCCTGAGTCCTCACCACGCTTGTATGCCTCCTGATGCCATACCTTCCCCTCAAGCTCGGCCTCGCGACCCGTGAAGGTCTTATATGATGCCAGCTCTTGGTCTATACGACCGATAGCTCGCTCTTGTACGAAGGTGCGGAGCTGCTCCTCCTTCTGCTGGTCTCGCAGCGCATAGCTCGGAGCTTCCTTCTCGAGGAACTGTCGGAGCTCCCCCTCAAGAGCGGAGCGGATCTGAAGAAGTACGGTGGGGTCTGTAGCTGGATATTCCTCTGACGCGGAGCCAGCTGAGCCTAGGCGAATCATCGTCTGGAAGTGGTCGAAGTGCTCACTTGCCAAGAGGGTCTGCAGAGAGTGCGCACGCAAGCTGAAGCTGAGAGCCTTGCGAACGTAGGTGACCTGGCTGTAGAAGAATGGATCGCTGCTCAAGGTGCCAGCTGAGACTCCTCTGTGGAGGTAGAGCTCTTCCAATCCCCGCTCCACACCGAGAGGATCGGTGAATGCGCTGGTGAAGAGGCTGTCTATCCGATGAGCAAGCAGACCTTTCTGCTGCAGTTGTTGCTCATAGAGCTCCTTGCCCGGGTCATGACCTGACTCATGACAGCTGCAGAGCAAGAGTAAGAGCGATAGCATCAGGGGGAGGTGGCGTACGCTCATATTTGTTTGCAATTGTTTATACTTCATGCAGATATCCTGCGCTATAAATGGTTGACACAAAGAAATGCTGAATCTCACCTACCCGCAATCCTCGTTAGTAGGTAGTTTTCTTCGGGAGCCTACCCATTTATGGTGAATGTTGGGGTGAAGAATGGGATGAGGGAGAGCTTATTAGATGAAATAGCACCTTACAGCTCTTTACATTGGGCGTCCCTTTGTAAAGGGCTCCTTCTTTGTCTGCACCATACACGTCTTAGGGCGAAGTACTACCTTATTATATGTAGGTATATCTGGGTGTGGATAGAGCTATATAGGAGGGCGGCGAAAGCTATATAGCTTTGGACTGATTCCTATATAGCTTTGTGAAGTGACCTCTATTAGGTTGTTGCTTCGCGCAGGGATAAAAGTTGTGGACGAGTGGCAGAAAAGTTTGGGCTACATACGTGGCTCTAATATCTACGTGCGTGGATCTTTGGATTTACGTGCCTGGTCTTTAAGACTACGTGCATAGATAGAAGAATACCACTGCGGGAAGATGCTCTTTATACCCCACATACGAATAAATTTGCCCCCCACTACATCCTGTGTAGATGCAGTGGGGGGCAAGCTGATGAGGTGGTGGCTGCAGCCTTAGAGACGGCGGCGGAGCTCACCGAGGAGGAGCGCCGTGGCGATGGCTACATTGAGGGATTCGGTATGGGAGTTCTCCGCTGGATAGGGCGGGATCGTGATGCGGCGATCGATGTGCGGCTCCAGATCGGGGTGGATGCCTTGACCTTCGTTGCCCATAATGAGTAGCACGGGCTTGTCCTTCCCCGAGGGAAGCTCCGTCGTGTAGAGGTCTTCGCCCCCGAGGAAGGTGCCGAGGCGTGGCCCCGAGAAGCCCTTGAGGAAGGTGAGTGTATCGCTTAGGCGATGGATCTTGACGCGGGTGAGTGCACCCATCGTGGCCTGTACGACCTTCGGCGCGAAGGGATCGGCGGTGCCTGGAGCGAGGTAGAGGTGCTCGATGCCGAACCAGTCCGCCGTTCGGATGATCGTACCGAGGTTCCCTGGATCTTGGATGCGATCAAGGAGCAGACTGACACCCGAGGCAATGGGACTTCCCTCGTCCTCTTGGGGAAGGGCGAAGACCCCAAGAAGGGGCTGAGGCTGGCGCTGCGAACTCACACGCCCCCAGTCGAAGCTCTCGGGCACGACCTCGATGCGCTTGGGGCGGAGGGCTTGCGGTAGCTTGTCGAGCTGTCGGCCGATGTCACGTGCCGTCTCTTCATCAGCAAGAAGAAGCTCACAGGGGAAGGCGCCGAGCATCTCCCCTGTGAGCTTAATTCCCTCGGCGATGAAGCGCTGCTGCGATGAGCGACCCTTGGCATCGTGGAGGCTGCGGATGTCCTTGATCTCTGCCTTACTCAGCATCGAAGCGGACTTCCTTGAAGGCATAGGCACGCTCCCAGCCATCCTCACGCTGTAGGACGAGGCGGCCTTCGGGAGTGACGTCCTTGATCTGTGCGCGGAACTGCCCCTGGATATCGGTGAATAGGAAGAAGCCGTCTCTGCGATACAGATACTTCATATAGTGGCGGTGCACATCTTGGTAGCGACCGAGGAGGAAGTCGGGGAGCAGCTGTGAGAGCTCGCTATGCAGACGGATGAGGACTTCCATCGGCTCGAGGCTTCTGCCCGTGATCATACGTAGGGAGATAGCTGAGGGGAGCTCGGGTGGGAAGGCTTCGTCATTGATATTCATCCCGATGCCGATGACCGAGTAGTCTACTCGGGTCCCCGTGAGGCTGTGCTCGATGAGGATACCAGCGAGCTTGCGGTCGCCGTAGAAGATATCGTTGGGCCACTTGACGCGGAGCTGCTGCTTCTGGTCGTCGGTCATGTAGGAGGCGAAGGTGCGCATCACTGCCCAGGCTGCCAGCTCCGAGACGGCGAACTGCTGCTTGCCCTGCAGCATATCGGAGCGCAGGAGGATGGAGAAGGTCAAGCTATCTCCTGGGCGCGAGGTCCAGGTATTGCCTCGCATACCACGCCCTGCCGTCTGCTGGCGGCATACGACGGTGTGGAGCTGAGGGAGGTCACGCCCCGAGGCGATCTGACCTGTGAGATAGGTATTCGTGCTGTCTACCTGGTCGATGAATTCAAGCAGTGAAGTATCCATGTGCTTAGGTAATATTGAGGGTGGGTGAATAGGTGGGGTTAGTCTTCTTCGGGTAGGGGAGTGATACCGAGCTCAGTGCGTACCCGCTTGGTGAGCTTAGCTGAGGCCTCATTCCACGAGTGGCGGATGAGGGAGCTGAGGAGCTTCGGTGGGAGGTGCTGATCGAGGAGCAGGGTATTCCAGTACTTTTTGTTGAGGTGGAAGCCTGGTATGATGGCAGGGTAAGCAGCTCGGAGATCCTCCGCTCTGTCGGGGTCGCACTTGAGCGAGAGCCGTGGCTCGCCCCCGTCTGGAGCCATGATAGCGAAGACGCGATCCACGACTTTATATACGATACATCCGTCCCCAAAGGGCATACTCTCACTGCTGTGAGGGAGCGAGAGACAGTAGTCGCGCAGCTGCTCAATGTCCATAGATATGTTTATTATCCCTAAATTTGCCTCACTTATGAAGCCTGACTGGTGAGTTCTCAAGCTCTATGTGAGGCTGTGCTTATGAAACAAATGTATGAAAAAGCTGGTATTTGCGAGCAATAATGCCCATAAGCTGGAGGAGGTCCGTGCCCTCTTCTCTGGACGTCTGGAGGTGGTCAGTCTCGCTGACATCGGGTGTCACGAGGAGATCCCTGAGACCGCCGATACCCTGGAGGGGAATGCCCTCATCAAGGCGCATCACGTCTGGGAGCGCTACGGACTCTATTGCTTTGCCGATGATACGGGGCTCGAGGTCGAGGCTCTTGACGCAGCTCCTGGAGTCTACTCTGCGCGCTTCGCAGGGGAGCATGCTACCTTCGAAGAGAATGTTGCTCTCCTGCTGGAGCGTCTCAAGGGGGTACCTGCCCCACGTCGTGCCTGCTTCCGCACCGTCATCGCTCTCATCGACGAATACGGGACGCACTTCTTCGAGGGCGCAGTCAATGGCGAGATCACGCTCGAGCGCTCCGGTGACCATGGTTTCGGCTATGACCCTGTCTTCCGTCCCGAGGGATGTCAGCAGACTTTCGCCGAGCTGAGTAGTGAGGAGAAGAATGCGATGAGCCACCGCGGACGTGCTGTCCAGCGCCTCGCCCGCTATCTCCACGCCTTGCCCCTCGACGAATAGAGACCGACACACAGCATTCCCTTGAGCCTATGAAATCCCTCTCCCTCGGCCGCATCGTCTATCTCATCTATTTCTTCCTGATAGGTGGCCCGCTTTTCGTCTTAGCTACGATTATTTGCTGTCTTACGATCATCGTCGCAAGCTATACAGGGGCTCCAGCATCTTTCATCAGCCGAGCTACTAAGCTCTGGTCATGGACGTGCCTGGCCGTATCGCTGTGCCGTGTCGAGGTGCGTGGGCGAGAGAATCTACCGACATCCGATGCGCCCTGCGTAGTGGTAGCCAACCATCAGAGCGCTTACGATATATTCGTCCTCAATGCCTATATAGGTATCCCCTTCAAGTGGGTGATGAAGTCCGAGCTACGCCGTCTCCCGCTTGTGGGTAAGGCGTGTGAAGCTGCACACTTCATCTTTGTCGATGAGACGCGTGTCTCTTCTATCGCGCAGACGATCGAGGATGCCAAGAAAGTCCTGGCGACAGGCAACTCTATATTCATCTTCCCTGAGGGAAGTCGTACCGAGACGGGACGTCTTACCCGCTTCAAGAAGGGAGCTTTCGTGATAGCCTCCGAGCTGGATGTCCCCATCCTACCCGTCACGATTGATGGGGCCTTTGAGGTCCTACCGCGTGGTACCTACCTGCCGCATCCACGTCGCGTGGTGCTGACGGTACACCCCGCATTCCACATGAGTGAGCAAGGTACTCCTCCGGCGCATATCCCCGCCTCAGCTCGCCTTGCACAGCAGGTCATTGCCTCGGCTCTGCCCGCTGAAGGGTAGTTCCTCGTAGTGTGAGACATATCTAAAGACTTCTATCATAGCGTGGGCGGAGTGACTCTTGGAGTCGCTCCGCCCACGCTTGTTTTTGGTCTCTCCCCTCCCTATGGGTAGGGGCGCTTTGCTCATAAAAGACTAATTTAATGGCTCAGTAGTGCGTCTTTTAGTTAAGGAATATACGATACTCCGAGTATAGACGTTCTATACATCGTGGGTGCACATAGAGTATTTTCCCTGAGAGCAGTATCTCCTCTTTCGTACCACACACCCTACTAACATTGTAAGGGGCTTCGCCACTGCGCAGCCTCGCTCATCCCTAATCTCATCATGTTTGGTTCTTATTACCGTATGATTCGGCCTTTGGGTCTAATGTTTGTCCTTCTTCTTGCTGGCACCTCGTGCTCCAAGACAGCAGATGCACCTACCATCACGCACGCTGAGGACGACAATCGAATTACCCTGTCATCTACCAACACTGGGGAGTCCATCGAGCTGGATATCGAAGCGTCCGCAGAGGCTCTCCCTGTCCTTGGCTCTGGTGCAGAAGCCAAGTCCCTCGGCTTTGCCTACAATGGTCCCAAGAAGATTGCCCTTGAGCTTGATGAAAGCAAGACCGAGTACAAGGGGCTTGTGATCCTTCGTACCGTCGGGCAGAATCAACCCAACGGCCATGCTCCCTACATCTACTCCCTGATGAAGTGGAAACGCAATGGCAAGAAGGCTCTCACGATCCGAGGAGAGTCTATCAATCTACCTACGCACATTCCCTTCGAACGCTATGAGTGGGAGGCCATGCTTTACCTCGTACCCGATGACTTCGAGCTGAATCTAACTCCTGCTGGGAGAGTCCCTGCCTCAGATCTTATCCTTCGCTATAAGTCTCTACGTGCTGGTGGTGACCAGGGCTTGGTCAATACAACGCAGAATCGGACCTTCTCTCTTGAAGTACCTTATGGTTCTCCTTGGACCCGCCTCTCTAAGACGAAGGTTGCAGGGGGTAGAAGTAAGCTCGTGAATCCTCGATTCTACCTCCGTCCTCTTGGGACGATGGTAGCCTACACCGTACACAACTCCCGTACGAAGGCTCTTAGCCTCTCGGGTATCAAGGTCGTCTCAAATGTCCTCCTGCCTGAGGCAAAGATTGACCTCAACCCAGGCCTACTGGATAAGCTCGGTGCTAATGAGCTTCCCTCTTGGGTTGGCTACAGCTCGAACTACGAGGACCACACCTACTCTTACGACTTCCCCGTCTCTAATCTGGCTTCGGGTAGCACGACCTCTGATGCGGTCGTAGTGTGGTATCCTACCTCACGTGCTGCTTCTCGCACGAGCTTCGGCTACAATGATGGTACGGCTGAGTCAAGCCCCAGCTATCAGGTGATCTTCCCCGAAGCTTCTCGCTCTATCGACCCCGAGGCCGCCTCGCGCTATGCCACGACGCACGTCTATGCTGTCGGTGCGAGCGAAGGTGGACAGAGCATCGCTAAGCCCAATATGGCGATCGTGCCGATCATGGGGACAGACCTCAACCTCAAGAGTGGGAAGGCCTACCACATGAACTGCGAACTCTATGAGCAGCCCAATATCCAGCTGGGTTATATGTCGCGTCGCCCCCTCTCCTATGCCGCTGCAGGAAGCAAGCAGCAGACCCAGCCTCGTCTCTTCTTCCTCCCAGAGACCAAGGAGCAGATCAATGAGAATGTCAGCCTCTTCACGCTCGATCAGCTCAGCCGCTATCTGGATCGCTCTAATCCCGCACAGCCACGTCAGACGACTCCTATTCAGATCGATGGGACGAACTACTATATCCCTGACCACAACACGCTGGCGTTAGCAGGGATCACCCGTAGCAATGCGGTCTTCTATCGCAACTGGCGCTATGACGGTAATACCCCTCCAGCCGTCTCCGATGGCCGTATCGTCATGGCTGATCGTGCCTTCACTCCGATCGAGGGTGGTAAGCTCCAGCAACCTCGTCGCGAGCGCGTCATCACCTATTCTGATGGAGCTAAGCACGTCTCTACCTCACTGCTCTTCCGTCACGACACGCTCGCTGCTGTCGCAGGCCGCCCTGTGCGTAGCGATCATCAGGCGGTCTACCGCTTCACGCCTGTCTTCTTTACGGGCGTAGGCTCCAATATTAAAGACCCCTATATGTGCTATATCGAGGCTACGGCAGTCTATCTCGGGAAGTACTTCGTCGGGGATATCAAGACGTTCATCCCTCAGTCCTTCTGGGATGATCATCAGAATACAGCGAATAAGGTCGTACGCTGGTTCTTCGTCCCTGGTACGCATGAAGGGGGCATCACGCAGCGTGGGGTACGTGCTGCTTACTGGTCGCTTGATCCCTCGAACTTCAGTCCAGACAGCCGTGGGCGCTATGTCACTGCTCCCTGTATCGGGCGCTATGGGTTCTACGGCAATGAGGAATATAGCTCTGCTTCGCAAGCTGCTAAGTGGAGTGCTCGCGTCCTGCATCCCTATTCGCTCACCTATCAGGGCGACAAGCACTAAGGGCTCGCTGAAGACCTAACTATCCGCTACGGGCGGGGTGACCTCTGTGGTCGCCCCGCCCGTATTGCTTTGTGATCCCCCAAATCAACCAGTACTGGTCACCCGCGTGACCAGTACTGCTCCGACTGCGAACCAGTACTGGTCACTCTGGTCAATCAGTACTGGTCCGATCGCTGACCAGTACTGGTTGCTTTTTACTCCCGCTATATTCTTGTTTGATAGGTGGTTATTTCGGGTGGTTTTTTGGAGGAAAAACCTTTTCTCTCCACCTCACGTTATAGCGATGGTAATACACCACATTATTCACCCCCCAAACTAAGTAATTCAGATTATGAAGAGATTTCTGTCCTTGACCCTCGCTCTCCTCGTACTCACGACCCTCAGTCTGCGTGCAGGTAGCGACCGCGTCATCCAGACCAAGCAACTGCCTAAGGCCGCCCAGCTCTTCCTCGCGAAGCACTTCGCCGGACGCACTGTGTCCCTGGCGAAGGAAGATCGTGACTTCTCAGGGACGACCTACGATGTACTCCTTGCCGATGGCACCGAGATCGAGTTCTCCTCTCGTGGTGAGTGGAAGGAGGTCGACGGCAAGCGTACCGCCCTGCCTACGTCATTCATCCCCGCTCAGATCATCAATGCCCTGCGTGCTCAGCATGCTGGCGAGTCCATCGTACAGATCGAGCGCAAGCGCCGTGGCTACAAGGTAGAGCTTAGCTCTGGCCTTGAGGTCCAGTTCGACTCGCGCTACCAGATCGTCGGCTACGACGACTAAGCGACTATCACCTATTTACCCTACCACCTTCATTATGCGAATCAGATCCCTTGCACTGCTCCTCACGGGAGCCCTCGCTATCAGCTCACTCTCAGCCCAAACGAAGACGACGAAGGCTACAGCTACAGCACCTGCAGCTACGGCAGAGCCTGCTAAGCCTCCCTTCCAGCTCTTTGCCCTGCCGTATGCTACCGATGCGCTTGCGCCTGTCATCAGCCAGCGCACCGTCAAGCTTCACTACGGCAAGCACGTCGTGGGCTATCTGGACAAGCTCAATAAGCTCGTGCGTGAGAATGATATCAAGGAGCGGGATCTGGTGCGTCTGGTACGCTTCTCCTCGGGAGCGATCTTTGATAATGCAGGGCAGCTGCTGAATCACCTCCTCTACTTCAAGCAGTTCCGCCCCTACGAAGCAGGTCGCGTCACGGAGCCCCAGGGGGCTCTGCGTGCAGCTCTACTGCGTAGCTACAAGGACTTTGATACCTTCAAGGCGGACTTTGAGAAGGCTGGTGGTGAGATCTTCGGCTCGGGCTGGCTCTGGCTCTCTACCGATGAGGCTGGCGATATCTACGTTGAGAAGACCTCGAACGCCGGTACGCCCGTCACTCGTGGCCGTGTGCCCCTCCTCGCTATCGATATCTGGGAGCACGCCTACTATCTCGACTATGAGAATCGCCGTGCCGACCACCTGCGTGCCATCTGGCAGATCATCGACTGGGAGGTCGTAGGGCGTCGCTACGAAGCTCGCGCTAAGGGCGTGCAGCTGTAGTCGGCTATTTCCTCTTACGATAACGACGAGGCCCACCCTGCTGATGCGGGGTGGGCCTCGGTGCGTAATAGGGTAGAGGGCGGGCTACTGCCCTCGCCTACGGAGGAGGGTGAAGCGTGGGGAGATACTCAGGTAGGCTTCGATGAAGGAGCTGGTACTATGCGCTGAATGTGGGTGGATATAGAGCCCACCACTCACGCCGAAGGTGTACGCCTCGGACTCGATGATGCGGTAGCTCCCCTGCCAAGCGGTGTAGCGTGGGTGATGTGTGAGGAGGTGGCTTCGTCCCGCACGCCCGACGCTCTGCGCGAAGGGGATGCCCAGCGGGCTGATGAAGTCGTGCCCGTAGAAGTGACTTAGCTCCGTCTGCCAGCGTCGCCAGCTCAGGCCCGCTGTAGCGAGGAAGCCCCAGCCCTTGTCCGAGGCATAGTGCTCGCCCCGCTGGCTATAGGCAAGGCCGTAGAGTCCTGCCTGTACCATCAGGGGGTGCTTGGGGCGGGCAAACTGATGGCTGTACACGGCACCGAGGGCGGCATTGAGCCAGGTGTGCACGGTGTCGGCTCGCTCATTCAGCACGCCACCACGATGGTGGGCGACGGCTTGGAGCTGGAGCTCGAGGCGGTCGGAGGTGTTGAAGTCAAAGGCTTGGGCGGTGCTGAGCCCGAAGACGAAGGCCTCCTGATGCTTGTCGCCTCGGAAGATGAAGCTCTGCCAGTCGACCCAGGTGTCCAGTCGGGTACGCTGTCCTTCGTAGCGAATCTGCAGGCCCATCTCGGGGTCTGCGGTGAGGTTGAGCTCAGGATTGTAGAGCGGCTCGATGAGTCGGTGCTTCGCTCCGCCTTGCAGATGCCCCAGGAGGATAGCCCAGCCTGCTGCTGGCTGTATCGACGCCTGGAAGTAGGGGAGGAGGCGCAGGCGTGTATAGCGGTCACCATCGCCCCGCCAGTAGGGGAGGTCCTGATAGGCCAAGGCGGCCGGGTAGCGTGTGGCACCCCAGTAGTAGAGGTGGTACACACCGAGACGTAGCTCGATGGGAAGGTGGGTCTCGGGGCGGTAGCTGAGGTTGGCTCGCAGGCGATAGCCTGGGAGGGTATAGTCGGCGACGAGGTCGGAGGCATATTCGTCATTGCGGAAGAAGCCTTCGCCGACGACGTCCAGACCGAGGAGCGTCGTGCTATCCTTCGGGGCGGTACAGTGAGGCTCTTCACTGCGGTAGTAGGTCTGTGCTCCGAGATCGGACGCAAAGAGGAGCGTGAGGAGGAGAGGTAAGAGATGGGAGTATTTGGCCATAATGATGGGGCTAAGTGAAGGGCTTCTTCACAGCGCAAAGATAATCCCTTCGCTCCGTCCCCGTGAATCCTACTCTGAGGAGCGGGAGGATAGATGTGTACTATCGGAGGGGAGGATAGGGCGGGTCTGGTCTTTTTTTAGCTGAATTCGGGGTGAATTTGGTGATTTTATTCGCTGCAGCAGGCGCGGGCTCTACCTTTGTGGTGATTTATCCAAGACGGCGTGCTGACGGAGTGCCTTTGCCCGAGTCAGCGCATCGCCCTTAGCTTCATAATCCCCAATGCTTACCAAGAATAAGAAACAGCTACTTGTATTTCCGCTCTTTGCGCTCGGCTTTATGGCTATGCCCATGAGTCTCCATGCAGAGGAGCAGGATAGCATCCAGACCAATCCTATCGAGCAGGTCGTCATCCGCTCCTACGTCCCCCAGCGCCCTACCGCTCCTTCCATAGGTCAGCCAGCAGCGCTGACGTGGATCACAAGCCGTGACCTCAGTCAGTATCGTATGCAGAGCATCACGGACCTTACGGGGCGCGTGCCTAGCCTCTTCGTGCCCGACTACGGCTCTAAGCGCAGTGCCGCCATCTATCTGCGTGGGAGTGGTGCACGTAGCTCGGGGCAGACCATCGGGCTCTACGTCGACGGGGTGCCCGTGCTGAATAAGTCGGGCTTCAACTTCGATATCCCTGGTATCACGGGCGTCGAGGTGCTACGTGGCCCGCAGGGTACGCTCTACGGGCGCAATGCGATGTCGGGTATCATCAACTACTACACGCGCTCAGCCTTCGACCAGCCCGGAGGTGAAGCAAAGCTTACAGCAGGCTCGCACCGCCTCCTGCGTGGCTCCGTCGAGCAGGCCTTCCGCCTCTCCGATAAGGTGGGGCTGAGCTACGGCCTCTCGGGGACGACCCGCCGTGGCTACTTCTACAATGAGACCCGTCAGGCCTATCAAGATAGTCTGCGTATGATAGGTGGCTTCGCTAAGCTCGAGTATCGCCCTACGGAGCAGCTTGAGATGGCGCTCTCCCTCTCGGGCGACTACGTCCAGCAGGGAGGTTTTCCCTACCGCACGGACGACCCTCGTACCAAGCAGCCACTTCCGCTCTCGGCCGATGCACCCGAGAGCTACAAGCGCCACACGGCTACGCTGCGCTATCTCCTCAGCTATAAGTGGGGTGGGGTACAGCTCCAGTCGGCGACGAGCTATCAGTACCTCTTCGATGAGACGCAGATGGATATGGATGCCCTCCCTCTCTCGTACTTCCACGTCACACAGGGGCTGCGTGAGCATGGGCTGACGCAGGAGTTCATCCTCAAGAATCTCCGTGGCGAGCGTCCCAGCCGCTACGACTGGAGTGTCGGGCTCTTCGGCTACCACGATGCCAAGCGTGTAGAGGCCCCCGTGACCTTCTCCTATGGTGGGCTGAGTGCGCTTATCAATCAAGCGATGGCTGCCCTGAAGCAGCGCGTCCCCGCCATGCCTTCGCTCGTCTACTACGATGCTACGCGCTCGGATCGAACGAATGCAAACGACTTCCGTATGCCCGACTGGGGGCTGGCACTCTATCATGAGAGTGCCTATCATCTCACTCCCGCCTGGACGATCACCGGTGGGCTGCGACTTGACTACGAGCACCACGAGATCAGCTACGACTCCCGTGGCTATGAGCTGAGTCTCGCTGTGGCAGGGACGACTCAGGCTCTGGCTACCGCGCCTCCCGTTCACCTCGAGGGGAAGCAGTCGGTAGGCTACTGGAATCTCCTGCCCAAGCTCTCCGTAACGTGGCATCCCACCGAAGCACTCCGTGCCTACGCTACCGTCAGTCGTGGGGTGAAGACGGGGGGCTTCAATGAGCAGTCCTTCTCCGACCTCATTACCACAGCTCAGCAGAAGGCTCTTCAGGCGCAGATCTCAGGGCGTGGGGGCTTCGATAGCTCGACGATCGCTTCGGCGACGACTTACAAGCCTGAGCACAGCTGGAGCTATGAGCTCGGAGCACGCTATGCCCTCCCCTCAGCAGGGCTGGAGCTCTCCTCTTCTGTCTATCTGATGCAGGTGCGTGACCTCCAGCTGACACGCTTCGTCGCCTCGGGGGCAGGTCGTATGGTCGGTAATGCAGGTTCGTCCCGTACGCTGGGCTTCGAGCTCTCCGCCACGCAGCGCCTATGGTCTTCGCTCCGCGCACACCTGAACTATAGCCTCACCGATGCCCGCTTCACGGAGGAGACGACAGCAGCGAAGAAGGGTAACTTCGTCCCCTTCATCCCGCGCCACACTTATAGCGTGATGCTCTCGGCGAACGAGCCGCTCTCACGCCACCTGCGCCTCTTGGGTGAGGTCGAGTACGCTGGCCTCGGAGAGATCTATTGGCGTGAAGACAATACGACCCGCGAGTCCCTCCAGTCTACGCTACGTGCTCGCCTCGGGCTGAGCTACGACCGCTACACGCTCGCACTGTGGGGAGCCAACCTTACGGATAATAGCTACACGGTCTTCCAAGCAGCCTCACCGCTGGGCCGTCTTTTCCAGACTTCGGCACCCCGTACCCTCGGTGTCGACCTGTCGGTGAAGTTCTAACTCATCTCCTCGCCTCTGCCGTCCACTGCACTTCGCGTGCTGGACGGCAGAGGTGCTTATATTCCCTATATGAGTGCGTGGGCAGAGCTTATATAGGATGGCGAAGAAAGCTATATAGCTTTGGCCTGATTCCTGTATAGCTTTGTGAAGTGACCTATATTAGGATGTTGCTCCGCGTAGGGATAAAAGTTGTGGACGAGTGTCAGATAAGTTTGGACTACGTACGTAGCTCTAATATCTACGTACGTGGATATTTGGACTGACGTACCTGGTCTTTAAGACTACGTACATAGATAGAGGAAAACCACTACGGGAAGGCGCTTTTCCCTCTACGAGAACGATACTTTTCCTTCCGCTGGATAAGAGGAATACTCGCGATAAGGCGGAGGGCTTGCTTGACCACTTCAGAGAGGCATATCGGGGAATTGGTCGCACGATGCCTTGGTACTCTAAATAGAGGGTAGGATTATAGACAACAGTCTCTATATACTATTGTGTTAGACGAAGCATCGGACGCCCTCTTGTGGAGCGGGAAGACGGCTCAACTGAAGTTCGGTGAACAATGATTTTGTTTTTCGGTTGGAAAAGCTGTATTTTTGATGCCGAAAGGCTCTACACTCGCCCTGCCTTATGGCGGGAATGCAGTACTCCTCCATCTGCTTGTAGTGCTTTCAATACGTTATAGGAACAAGAAGAAACGAATAAATAGAACTAACTAACTCACAAAAACAACTCGACATGAAAAAGTTATTCGCAATCGCTGCTTGCGTGGGTCTCCTCTCTGTAGGTATGGCTAATGTAGCTACGGCTCAGAATGCAGATAGCGCTGCTGCCGCTGCTACGACTCAGGTTGATTCTGCTGCTCCCGCTGCTGACTCTGCCGCAACTGTAGCTGAAGCTCCTGCTGCTGACCAGGTCGCTGGTGAAGAAGCTGTACCTGAAACGGGCTTCCACCAGGAGCTCAAGACCAAGTTCATCGAAGGGGGTGCAGACTTTATGGCTACCGTTGCCATCGCCCTCATCCTCGGTCTGGCTATCTGCCTTGAGCGTATCATCTACCTCAACCTGGCTAACGTCAACCCCGACAAGCTCCTGCGCGACATCGAAAAGGCTCTCGTCGAAGAAGGTAACATCGAAAAGGCTAAGGAAGTAGCTCGCAACACGCGCGGTCCTATCGCTTCTATCGCTTACCAGGCTCTCCTGCGTGCTGACCAGGGTATCGACATCGCTGAAAAGTCTGTCGTATCTTACGGTGGTGTACAGGGTGGTCTGCTCGAAAAGAACCTCTCTTGGATCACGCTCTTCATCGCTATGGCTCCTTCACTCGGGTTCCTTGGTACGGTCGTAGGTATGGTCCAGGCCTTTGATAACATCGAAAAGGTCGGTGATATCAGCCCAACGGTCGTCGCTGGTGGTATGAAGGTCGCTCTTATCACGACCATCGGTGGTCTTATCGTAGCTCTGATCCTTCAGATCTTCTACAACTACATCCTCTCTCTCGTCGAAGGCATCCTCAACCGTATGGAAGACGCTTCCATCACGCTGCTTGACCTGATCGTCAAGTACGATGCCAAGAAGAACAAGTAATCCTACCCTGTAACAACAATAAAGAAATGGCTGTAACTAAGATACGCAAGGTATCCAGCACGACTTTATTAGTCCTCCTGGCGCTCAGCGTACTGATCTTCGTCCTCTTCTTCGCGGGAGGCTCGGAGCTCGACGCTAAGGGCAATAAGGACTATGCGTTTACGGGTATCTTACTTTACTGGACGTACTTCCTCTTCATCGTCACGGTCCTTGCGACGCTCTTCTTCGCTGGACGTAGCATCGCTACCAACAAGACCAAGGACGTTGTGGCACGTAAGTCCAACCTTATCTCCGTCGTCGTCCTCGTCGTCTCACTCATCCTCGGCTATGCTATCGGTAGCGGTGAGGCTATCAAGGGTCTTAACGAAGCTTCGCAGGCTTATAATACCAGTGGTTGGCTGAAGGTCACGGATATGTGGCTCTACTCCACCTACGTCCTCTTCGTCGTCACCCTCGGTGCCGTCGTCTGGGGCGGTGTATCCAAGAGATTCCTCGGGAAGTAACGGTTGTAATCAGTAACGAATAGAACAAAAAGCATTATGGCTCTGAAAAGAAAGACTCCTGGCATCAACGGATCGTCCTCGGCCGATATCGCTTTTATGTTGCTTATCTTCTTCTTGATTACAACTTCAATGGATACTGATAAGGGTCTGAAGAGGCGTCTGCCTCCGATGGCTCCAAAGCAACAGAAGCAGCAGGAGATCGAGATCAATGACCGCAACATCATGCGACTCTTGGTCAACCGCGCTGACGAGATCGTGATCTCGCGTAAGGATGCGTCTGGCGTCGACCAGCTCATCCCCGTCAAGCTGGATGAGTTGAAGGACTACGCTGTCGAGTTCATTACGAACCCCGAGAACAAGCCCTTCCTCCCTGAGCTTGAGCGTCGTGAGATCGAAGGGCTGGGTGAGCGTACCGTCATCACCTCTGGTTATGCTATCTCGATCAAGAATGAGGTCGAGACCAGCTACCAGCAGTACGTCAATGTCCAGAACGAACTCATCAAGGCCTACAATGAGGTCTGGGATGCCTTCGCTAAGAAGGAGTTCGGAGGCAAGACGTTTGAGGCGCTTTCCCCTTCCGAGAAGAAGTCTGTCCAGGATGCATATCCTATGCATATCTCTGAAATGGCTCTCTCTAACCTTGCAAAGAAGTAAAAGACATGGGTAAATTCAGTAAATCAGGTGGGCGTGAGATGCCCGAGCTAAACACTTCGTCCCTCCCTGACTTGGTATTCGCCTTCCTCTTCTTCATCATGATGGTTACGACCATCCGTGAGGTTACCCCGAAGGTGAGCTTCAGTAACCTGCCTACGGCTACTGAGCTTACGAAGCTCGAAGAAAAGTCGCTCGTTACCTTCATCTACGTCGGTAAGCCCAACAAGGAATACCGCGAGATGTACGGGTCTAACTCAGCGATTCAGCTCAACGACCAGGTCACGCAGAATCCTACGGCTGTGTACAGCTACCTCAAGCAGTCACAGTCAAAGATCAAGGACGAGCGTCGCAACCTTATGCAGGTCTCTCTGAAGGCCGATAAGGATACGAAGATGAACATCATCTCTCAGATCAAGGAAGAGCTCCGACGCGCCGACGCACTTAACCTAAGCTACTCGGCTCGTAAGCGTAACAACTAAGTCACGCTTCTCTCTCCGATATTATTCCCTCAGAAGAGAGCCCTCCAGCGCACCTCCGTGTGTCTCGGGGGCTCTCTTCTTTTTTGTTCCACTCACTCCCGCACACTTTTCTCCCGAGTAGAGGTGGCTTCCTCACGGGGATATCTCATAGAGGAGGTACTCGATTTCGGAGCGCCTCTTACTTGAGACTTCAGCTTGCAGGAAGCTTTCGTCTGCAAGGGCACTTTCATCGCTTAGGGAGCTGTGGGTCTTAAGCCTCCGCATGCAGGTCATCCGCACGCACATACCACACTATACACATCCGTATCGACTATGAAACGAATACTCACTTTAGCTCTTGCATCGGCTTTGGCTTTACCTGCTATGGCTTATGCAGAGAAAGGATCTCCCCTTTGGCTGCGCCATCAGCAGATCAGTCCCGACGGCTCGCAGATCGCCTTCTGCTACAAGGGGGATATCTACACCGTACCGACGGCTGGTGGGCAGGCACTACGCCTTACCTCTAATGCCGCCTACGACGGCACCCCTATTTGGAGCCCCGACAGCCGTTCGCTGGCCTTCTCCTCCGATCGAGAGGGGAGCAAGGACGTCTATATCGTCAAGGCTGACGGCTCAGGTCTACGTCGCCTGACCTATAGCAGCGAGAAGGAGGTGCCCGTGGCCTTCCTCGATGGCTCTACGCTCCTCTTCCAGTCCTACGTCATGCCTGATGTGAAGGATGGTATGTATCCCTGGGACTGGTTCGTACAGACCTACTCACTTGACCTCTCTAAGACTATTGCTCGCCCCAAGCTCTACGGCGCCTATCCTATGCTGATGCCTTCGCTGCGTGATGGCGAGATCCTCTACACCGACGTCAAGGGCTATGAAGATATCTGGCGTAAGCACGCTATCTCGCCTGTGACACGTGATATCTGGCTCCGCTCCAAGGATGGCAAGCACACGAAGCTCACGACCTTCGGTGGGGAAGACCGTAATGCTGTCTGGGATAGCAAGGGCGGCTTCTACTACCTCAGTGAGCGCGAAGGCTCCTTCAATGTCTACCACCGTGATGCTGCTACGGCTGCCGCTGCCGACAAGAAGATCACTTCTTTCACGAAGGACCCCGTTCGCTTCCTCTCTATTGCCTCTAATGGCACGCTCTGCTATGGCTTCGATGGCGAGATCTACACTCAGACGCCTGGTGGTCAGCCCACGAAGGTGAATGTCTCCATCGTCCGTGACCAGGAGGAATCGGCTATCAATCCTGAGACGATCCGTGATGGCGTGTCGTCCTTTGCCGTCGCTCCCAGCAATAAGGAAATTGCCTTCATCGTCCACGGTGATGTCTTCGTCACCCACACCGAATACGGCACGACGAAGCGCCTCACCAGCACCCCCGAAGAAGAGCGTGATGTCGACTTCAGCCACGATGGCAAGAAGATCGTCTACGCTGCTGAGCGTAATGGCGGGTGGAATATCTATATGGCTGAGCTGAATCGCTCGGATGACCCCCTCTTTGTCTATTCGCGTGACATCAAGGAGACGCAGCTGACGAAGAATAAGGAAGCATCCTTCCAGCCTCTCTTCTCTCCCGACGGCACGAAGGTGGCTTACCTGCGTGACCGCACGGGCATTTACGTCCACGACCTCAAGTCTGGCCGTGACTACAAGGTCCTCGACAAGAAGTTCAACTACTCCTACTCCGACGGCGATATCAGCTACCGCTGGAGCCCCGACGGCAAGTGGATCCTCGCTGACTATATCGGTCATGGCGGCTGGCAGCACCCTGACTGCGCTATGGTCAAGGCTGATGGCTCTGGCGAGATCGTGAACCTCACCGAGAGCGGCTACTCCGAAGGCTCGGGTAAGTTCGTCATGAAAGGCAAGGCCGTCCTCTTCTCCTCTGACCGCGCGGGCTACCGTAGTCATGGTAGCTGGGGTGCAGAGCGTGACTACTACCTGATGTTCCTCGATCGCCAGGCTTACGAAGACTTCAAGCTCTCAAAGGAAGATAAGGAGCTCCAGAAGGAACTCGCTGACCTTACGACTAAGGACAAGAAGACCGACGAGAAGAAGGATACCAAGAAGCCTGCTAAGAAGTCCACGAAGAAGTCGGCTAAGGCTGATGCAAAGGATGCAAAGGATACGAAGGAAAGCAAGGGCTTCACGCCTGACTTCACCGACCTGGATCATCGCACGGTCCGTCTGACGCGCGCCTCAGGCTCACTCTCTGACGCCGTCATCACCGATGATGGTAAGAAGCTCTACTACATCGCTAAGTATGAGAACTCCTACGACCTCTGGGAGCGTGATCTCGAAGAGCAGTCTACGAAGCTCCTCAGCGCACGTGTCGGTGGTGGTAGCCTGACGCTCGGTCAGGACGGGAAGACCGTCTATGTCGGCACGTCCTCTGGGCTGAATAAGCTCGATGGTGGTCAACTCAAGGCTATCAGCTTCGCTGCTGAGTTTGAGCATCGTCCCGCAGCTGAGCGTGAGTATATCTTCGACCACGCATGGCAGCAGGTCAAGGAGAAGTTCTATGACGTCAACCTCCATGGTGTCGACTGGGACTACTACCGCAAGACCTACCGCAAGTTCCTCCCCCACATTGATAATGATGAAGACTTTGCTGAGCTCCTCAGTGAAATCCTCGGCGAGCTGAATGCTTCGCACACGGGTGGTCGTGTCTTCCCCAAGCGTTGGGCTAAGCAGACGGGTTACCTTGGCGCCTTCTACGATCAGAAGCACACGGGCAATGGCCTCAAGATCGAGGAGATCCTCGCTGGTGGTCCGCTCACGCACTTCGGTGACAAGATCAAGGCCGGTATGATCATCGAGAAGATCGATGGCGAAGTCATCGATGCTGATCGTCCCGTAGAGCTCTACCTCAATGGTAAGGTCGGTAAGCGCGTCAGCGTCACCTTCCACGATCCTAAGACGGGTAAGCGCTTCGAGGAGTTCATCCGCCCCATCGGTCAGTCTACGCAGAAGGATCTCTTCCACCGCCGCTGGGTACAGCAGCGTAAGGATATGGTCGAGAAGCTCAGTGGTGGCCGTATCGCCTACATCATCGTGCCCTCGATGAATACGTACAGCTACCGCAATGCTTACAAGGAGCTCCTCGGTAAGTACCGCAACTATGATGCAGTCATCGTCGACACCCGCTACAATGGTGGTGGTTGGCTCCACGAAGACCTCGTCTTCCTGCTCAGCGGTAAGCTCTACTCTCGCTTCACGCCTCGTGGTCAGTACATCGGTGATGACCCCATCATGCAGTGGACTAAGCCCAGCTGCGTCCTGGTGAGCGAAGGGAACTATAGTAATGGTCATGGCTTCCCCTGGGTGTATAAGACCCTCGGTCTCGGTAAGGTCATCGGTACGCCTGTCGCAGGTACGATGACGGCTGTCTGGTGGGAGACGCAGATCAATCCTTACATCGTCTTCGGTATCCCTGAAGTTACCTGCGCCGATGTCAATGGTGTCGCTATGGAGAACCAGACGCTACAGCCAGACATCGAGGTCTACAACACGCCTGCCGACTACCTCTCTGGTCGTGACGTCCAGCTCGAGCGTGCCGTACAGGAGATGATGAAGACGATTAAGAAGAAGTAACTTCCCCCGCACTTTCACCTTTGAGGTAGCGAAGATCTTTCGCTCTCGCTACTTCGAGGTACTCCGCCTGCCCCTCCCACTGAAGGCGCTGATCCTGAGCGATCAGCCCTTCGGTGGGAGGGGCTTCTTTATGCAGTAGAGTGGAGCCGCGCGGAGGGTAGGGGGGGAACTCGTATTGGTCGCTACTCCGACCACTATAGCTTTGTGAAGTGACCAATATTTAGGTTATTGCTCCGCGTAGGGATAAAAGTTGTGGACGAGTGGTAGATAAGTTTGGACTACGTACGTGGCTCTAATATCTACGTACGTAGACTTTAGGGTTTTCGTGCCTGGTCTTTAAGACTACGTGCGTAGACAGAGGAAAACCACTACGGGAAGGCGCTTTTTTCTTCACGAGAAGGACACTTTTCCCTCCGCTGGATAAGAGGAATATTCGTGATAAGACGAAGGGTTTGCTCGGTCACTTCGGAGAGATATATCGGTGGGCTCTGGACGTGCGATGCCTTAGCATACGAAATAGAGGACTGGACTCGCGGCAACAGTCTCTATTGGTTACCCGCCGACCACTATTGGTTTGTATGCCGAAGCCGTATTGCTTTCTCTTGGTCGCACTATAGCTTCGCTTAGTATCCTCTTATTGATGTGTCTATTGATCTCCCGATGTATTTCATACATTGATATATAGGGGTGGGGGATAGCTTGCGCTCTTTCGTGCTCTCTTGGAGGCGTATGAGACGGGAAAATTGCGTAAAAAGTGAAGAAATTTCCGATCAGTATGCCATCACTTTTTGACGAAGTTTGTGCCTCTTCGCTGGCCGAATTATGGCAAAATGTGGCAGAATGACGTGATGGAAGTGGCTGAGTAGGTGGAATGTTTTGTTCATTAAAAATATTAGGAAGTAAGACCTATTTCCGAAGGTTCTTTATATAGCTTTTTATCTATATTTGCTACCGCAATTCGCACTAACACAACAATGCATCAACTTTGATTATGCTAACTCGATTACGTAGTCTATTCGTCGCCCTGATCCTCGTGATCATGGGTGCGATGCCCGTGTGTGCGCAGACCATCCAAGCTAAAGGTAAAGTCATCGACAGCGAAGGTAAGGCCCTCGCTGGCGTCTCTGTATCCGCTAAGCAGGACAAGGCACTGCATACCACCACGGCATCTGACGGTACCTTCTCAATTCAAGTAGCCGAGAAGACGATCCTTGTCTTTACTCTGACAGGGAAGCAAACTGTAGAGCTGGTAGCTACGACCACGCCCATGCAAGTTACTCTCCCCAATGCAGCCCCTGAAAAGAAGGAGACCACTACGGTCGTCTCTATGCGTCAGGCTACATCGGTGAAAAGCGTCTACTATCCCCTGTGGGTCATCGATGGAGTGATCTACAAGGAAGACAAGGACTTCAACGTCGCCGACCTTGCTTCTCCCGAAGCTAAGCGCCTCATCGCAGCCGCTCTGCCCGGTCTCTCGGAGAGCGACATCCAGAGCTTCCAGGTCATCAACGATGCTTCTGCTACCGCCCTCTATGGTCAGCGCGCCCTCGGGGGGGTTATCTCCGTCCGCACGAGTAAGGCTGGGCAGGGGACGAACTCCTTCACTTATCAGGCCGAGCTTACCTATCGTGCCATCCCCTCCTACCGTGAGTTCAATATCCTGAACTCTCAGGACCAGATGGCCGTCTTCAATGAGATGGCTAATGGTAAGAGCCTTGACAACGAGGCTGTCTTCATCGCCTCGCGCTATGGGGTCTATGGCTACCTCTACAATAGCATCTATAATTACAATGACCTGACTGGCGAGTACGGTGTACTCAATACCGATGCAGGTCGTGCTGCTTACCTCCGTGCTGCTGAGCTTCGTAATACGAACTGGTTCAAGGAACTCTTCCAGCACAGCATCCGCCATCAGCATACCCTGACTTTCTCTACGGGTACGCAGAAGGCGAACTACTATGCTTCGCTCAACGCTAACCTTGACCCAGGGTGGAATAAGTACGAGAACTCTCAGACCTACTCGTTCAACTTCAACGCTGACTTCCGCCCCTTCAAGGGCTGGAGCTTTGGTATCCGCTCTACGGCCTCCTACGGCAAGGTGCACTATGGTGGTGACTGGCGCCCCGGTAGCTATGCTCCTACCGCCAGCCGTACGCTGGATCCTAATGCCTTCTATGCGTATGACTACACGCCGTTCAATATCAAGCACGAGCTCCAGCACAATACTCGTGACTATAAGACGGCTAACCTCTCTCTGCAGGCTACCATCAACTGGCAGCCCATCACGCAGCTTCGTCTCTCTGCCCTCGGCGCACTCCGCTATCGTGACCAGTATGGTGTGACCGACCGCGATGAGCACTCCAATGCTGCAGAGGTGTACCGCAATATCAGCAAGAGTATCATCCGTAGCTATAGCGACTACCTCTACAAGCCTCTCGATGACCCCACGGCTCTGCCTCAGATCGTGATGCCCTATGGTGGTATTCGCAATTCGCAGAATATCATCGATGAGCGCTACGATGGCCAGATCAAGGCGCACTACAATGACACTTTTGGTAGCAACGGCGAGCACAGCCTCTCGGCTGTCGCTGGTCTCGAAGTCTTCGAAGAGCGTCACCTCAATGAGTGGTTCGATGCCTATGGGGTCAACTATAACCTCGGCTATCTGACTACCTACTCGCCTCTGCTCTTCACGAACCTGCGTAATAAGAGCAAGCAGTACTATAGCATCCATCCCACGCTGGACCGCGGGGTCTCTCTCGTCGGTAATGTCGACTATACCCTCCTCGGTCGCTACCGTGTGAATGCTTCTTACCGCCGTGAAGGGACGAACCAGTTCGGTCGTGCTCGCACCATCCGCTACATCCCCACTTGGAACGTCGGTGGTAACTGGTCTATCGATCAGGAAGCCTTCTTCCCCAAGCTCAAGCCCCTGTCTTCGCTCTCGATGAGCCTCTCCTACGGGATGTCGGGTACGATCCCTTATGTGCACAATGCACTGCCTCGTCTGAAGACGCTGCTTCCCTTCTTCGGGGATGCTAACCTCATCGAGCCAGGGGTCTATATCAATGAGCCTGCTAACTACGACCTGACCTATGAGAAGATGTATGAGCTCAACTGGGGCCTCAACTTCGGTCTCTTCGATGAGCGTATCTCGGCAGGTATCACCCTCTTCAATCGTCAGGGTCGTGACCTCATCGACCAGGTATTCCCTCAGGGTACTGGTGGCTTCGTCGACTATCTCTATGGGAATGTCGCTCAGATGAGTGCCAAGGGGATCGAGCTCTCGCTGACTACGAAGAATATCCAAACCCGCGACTTCTCTTGGTCTACCTCGATCACCTACTCGCGCAATACCAATAAGGTGACGCGCCTGAATACCAGCCCCTCAGTGACGAACCTCACGGACGGTGCTGCTCGTCAGGGCTACCCTCTGAACTCACTCTTCTCCATCCCCTTCTATAAGCTGGATGAGAATGGGCATCCTCGCTTCTTCCTCCCTAACGGTGCTGATGTCCTGCCTGATGGCCGCCACATCACCAGTCCTAAGACGGGTGGTCAGGTAGCTTGGACGGCTTCTAATCCCGAGGAAATTGACTATCTCCTCTACTCGGGTACTCTGACACCTACCGACCAGGGTGGTATCAACAATAGCTTTAGCTTCAAGAACTTCCGCCTCGGTGTCTACGTCTACTACTCCTTCGGTGGCGTGATGCGCCTGCCCCAGCAGTTCGCTACGAAGTACAATGACTACCAGATCATGGGTAAGGAGTTCAACCGCCGCTGGCTGCGTGCTGGTGACGAAGAGCGCACGAACGTCCCTGTGATCGCTACGGATGCTCACCGTCAGGCTAACCCCTACCTGAGCAATGCCTACACGAACTACAACAAGTCTGATGTCCGCGTCGCTAAGACCGACTACATCCAGCTGCGTGATATCTCTCTGAGCTATACGGTACCTAAGGCCTTCGTAGACCGCCTGCGTCTGTCATCGCTTGCCCTCAAGCTTCAGGCCTCCAATGTGGCACTCATCTATGCTGATAAGAAGCTCAATGGTGCGCTGCCCTATAGCTATGACCCTCACTCCTACATCTTCACCGCTACTGTCGGGCTTTAGTCTGATGGTATAAAGGATCTATACAGAATGAAGAAGTTATCATTCAGCCTACTTGGGCTGGCTTTGGTCGCTGGCTCTATCTTCGGGATGAGCTCTTGTGGGAAGTACCTCGACGAGAATGCCGATGGGCACTATGTCGATGGGAATACCCCTTATAAGATTAGCCGCTTCTTGACCTACGCCTATCCGCTGTCGTCATTGGCTCATATCTCGGAGCTCTCCTCGGACAATACGTATGAGGATGAGACGCGTAACCCCTACCGTGAGGACTTCCAGGACCTCGCTGTCTACTGGAGACCGATCACGACGACGGATGGTTCCGCCTACTACGATGGGACGCTCAAGCTGTGGGAGTCCTACTACTACGCTATCGCTCAGGCTAATGAAGTGCTGACGCTCATCGAAGAAACCAAGGACTACGGTGACCGTAACATGGCCTCACGAGCTGAAGCCCTCGCCGTGCGCGCTTGGTCGCACTTCCAGCTGGCGAACGTCTTCTGCCTCCCCTACAACTTCGATGGTCAGGGTGGTGCGACGAACCTCGGTATCCCCTATATCGCTGAGCGTGTCACGACGATCCTGCCCGACTATCCCCGTGGTACCCTCAAGGAGACCTACGAGAAGATCGATAAGGATCTGCAGGAAGCTATCCCTCTTCTGGAGAAGTACAACATCTACCAGAATGATATCCGTCGCTTCCACTTCACCGCTGAGTCTGCCTATGCCTTTGCTGCGCGCTTCTACCTCTACTACAACCAGCCTGACAAGGCTAAGGAGTATGCGGATAAGCTCCTCGGAGACAACCCGGCATCACAGCTGCGTAACTGGGCTGGTAACTACACGGGTATCGACGCTGCTAATGCCAATGCTAAGGCGCTGGCTTACTATCGTCCTACCAATGCTGCGAACCTCCTGGTGGTCTCGCTCTACAGCGACTTCCAGTTCACTACTACCAGTGGTGAGGCCTTCACGAACTCTCGCTATACGCACTCGAATAAGTGTGCTGCTGACGAGACCCTCTGGAAGAATATCTGGAACGTAGGTCGTAACCGTGACGAGTACAACTTCGCTCCCTATATCTACGACAAGGTCTTCATCGACAAGATCTATCAGCCCAAGCTGCCTACCCTCACAGGCTCTCGTAGCGTCGAGGTACAGCTGACGACGGACGAAGCTCTCATCAACCGTGCAGAAGCTAAGATCCGTCTTGGGGATCTCGCTGGTGGGCTCGCCGACCTCAATGTCTGGACTCAGGCTTACCTCCGTCCAGGACTTGCCAAGCGTACCTTCACGCAGGCTGAGATCAAAGCTTACTACGATGCACTTCCCTATGCGGATAAGACGACGCGCTCGCCTAAGAAGCATCTGACGAAGGCGCACTTCAAGCTCCATGATGGCTCTACGATCACTGAGGGTACCGCTACGGAAGCTCTCCTGCAGTACGTCCTGCAGTGCCGTCGTATCCTCACGCTCCACGAAGGTCTTCGCTGGCAGGATATCAAGCGCTTTGGCATCGATATCTACCGCTGGAAGAAGATCGATGCAGGTGCAGACACCTTCGAAGTACCTGCTGATGGTGTACTCCTCGGCTCTGATCTTCGCCACGCTATCGCTCTGCCTCAGCAGGCGATCACTGGACAGATCCAGCAGAACCCACGCTAATGCTTACAGCTATGAAACTATTCAATAAGATCATTGCACCGCTTCTTCTCTCGGCGGCTCTGGTGAGTTGCGGGTCTTCTTCTGACGAGGTCGATCCCAAGCGCCCGATCTTCTCACCGCTGGATACGACGACGATGACCGAGGTCCAGAAGTATGTCCAGAACTACTTCGGGAAGAAGTTCAATGTAGATATCCGCTACAACTATGAGGACCGCCTGGCGAGTAACCTCTATAAGCTCGGGCCAGCCTCTGAGGCTCAGGCGCTGAAGTACCTCAACCTCATGCGCTACACCTTCTTCGAAGTCTATGAGAAGGTAGCTCCCAAGGGCTTCGCTGAGCGCCATACCATCAAGCAGCTTGTCCTCTTCGGGACGCTCGGCTATGGCCCTACGCAGAACCTCCTCGGGGAAGCGCCCTTCGGGATGATCCAGGTCTATGATATCAATAGACTTACCATCCCCTATTTAGGCGATGATGACTTAAGTGGCTTCAATTACTACTACGAGCGTGCTCGAGACAACTATATCCAGACGCTCTATCATGAGTCTGCTCATACCCTCCACCAGGATACTCCTGTACCAGAGGCCTTCCTGAAGCTGACAATCTCAGATTATCAGCAGGACAATGCATTCTCCTACTGGTATGTCCGCGGTATCTCTTCGCTGACTGCAGGCTTCATCTCGGACTATGCGAGCAAGAGCCCCGAGGAAGATTTCGCCGAACTCTATGGTACCTACATGGTGCTCCTGCCTGAGGAATGGGAGAATCTTATGGTCCAGGCTGACCACAAGTATAAGCCCGACTCTCGCTATACAGGTCGTGAGATCCTGGAGCGCAAGCTGGCTATCATGAAGGAGTATCTGAAGGCTAACTACCACCTCGATATCGATGTCGTCCGTGCAGAGGCTAACCGTCGTATATGTGCTAAGAAGGCTAACCTGCCCTCTGCGGAGTACTATAAGTTTGTCAAGGATGACTTCTCTATGCTTCCTCCCTCTTATTATTCTACCATCCCTAAAGATTAGACTGCTATGAGACGTTATTTTGCTTGGGCTCTCGGAGCCATGGCACTCTTCTCCTCTTGTAAGATGTACGACAATCTGCCTGAGGGAGACGATAAGCCAGCACTCTATCTGACGAAGGAGATGGGGAAGCTGACCGACCTACTGACGGGTAATGCGAACGGCTGGCGTCTGGTACTCCTGCCTGGAAGCTATCAGTACGGCGGTATCAACATTGCCTTCAAGTTCCACAAGGGTGGGGCCGTAGAGTCCTATTCGGAAGATCTCGATGAGGTCATCCACTCCAGCTATCGTATCTACAATACGGCTGGTATCCGCTTGACCTTCGATACGCGCAATCCTGCTCTGGGTCGCTACGCAGAGCCCCGCAATACGCTCCTTCAGGGGCTGGAGGGGGACTTTGAGTTCACCTTCGGAGATGTGAGCGCTGACCAGGATACGATCCAGCTTACTGGGGTGTATAGCCGCAATAAGATGATGCTCGTCCGCCTCAAGGAGGATGCTGAGACCTATATCCATAAGGTCAAGGATATCCGTAATGCCGTCTATGGCAAGGCTCTTGCCACGACGACCATCGGTGGGCAGGAGGTCAAGATGTCGGTCTTCGGACTCATCCGCCAGCTCCAGGTCAAGGTCGGCTCTGCTGCGCCTCGCCTCATCCCGATCAACTTCTCTACAGAAGGGATCGAGGTCATCGGTGCTGATGATCTGATCGATGATAGCGATGCTTCACAGGGCAAGGTCGGGCAGATCGGTACGGAGATTCTTCGCCAGATTAAGATTGAGAAGGAGGGCTCTACCTATCATGCCCTCTCTCCCTCGGGGCAGAAGATCGCGATCCAGTCGACTGACTATGACCTCACGAAGAGTAAGATCCGCGTCTTCTTCTACGAGTACTGGAGTGGTGATGCTGTCCGCGATGTCATCAACCGTATCAACGGTGTCAAGTATCAGTCTGGCCCCAATGCTGGACAAGATAGTATCGTCGGTGATGCCGTGAATGATGCCTACTATACGAGTCCCTTGGATGAGATCGCTTATATCGGGCGTACTGATGGGGGCGACCACAAGATTTCTCTCCGTCGAGGGGGCAATTGGCTGAGCTATTACCTTGACTTTGCTCCTGCCAGCGATGACCCCAGCACGATCTATATCCGTAAGTTCGTGCAGAACGGTGATAACTGGCGCTACCATCGCTATGCCATGCAGCGTATGATCAATGCGCTCGCTGAGAACTCGCCCTACAAGGTATCGGTAGACCATTACAACGGGAACGATGAGTACCGCATCACTTCCGTAGCGAATGACAAGTTCTGGATGAGTACCTCGAAGTTCTATGAGCCAGGACATGCGATCGATCAGATGCCTGTCTATCTGAACGGGCATAGCTTCTAAGCAATTCTCATCAGGGTTCTCACTCCCTTCCCTTTCTCATCTTACGTGCATCGGCCTTCCTCCTCAAGGGGGAAGGCCGATGCCTTTTATTAGCTCTGTAAGAGTGAAGTCTGCGCTATCCAAATCCAATGCTATATAGGGAGGGAAATCGAACCAGTACTGGTCTGCGAGTGAACCAATAGTGGTTCGTAGTAGTAACCAGTACTGCTTCGCGTCGTGACCACTACTGGTCCGCGCACGAACCACTATTGGTCGAAATACCCTCTTATATTGGTGCGCACAGGGTACCTATAATAGGGGCGAGTCTCCGCCGTAATGGTGCGCTGGCTCACCCCTTGCTCTTGTCGTGATTTTCCAAAGGAGGAAAGTAGACGATTCCAAGTATGGAAAATTCGTTTCCCTCCTTTGGCGCGTTCGCTTCCCATGCTGGGGAAAAGTGTCTGCTCTCCCTGAGAAGAGGAGCGACACAGGTGTCCTTCCCATACCATATCATAGGGAAAGGTAAGGTAGACCTATATTGGTCGCTGGGTGGAGCTATATAGGTTCGTGCATTGACCAATATAGGTCGATTCAGCGACCAATATAGGTTCATACCACCTATCCGTATCGCTCTCTTTTATGGGGGCGTAGTGGTGTGGGGATAGAGCTCTGGGAGAGGGATAAAAAGCCGAGGGGCAGGAGATGCGTATCTCCTGCCCCTCGAGCTTTATTGGGGGAATGGCGTAGGGTGAATTACAGCGTGAAGGAGGCTTGGCCGATGAGGTTGCCATCAGCGAAGAGCTTGACGCGGTAGGTGCCACTCTGCAGGCTCTCTTCGACGGGCCAATACATCGTGACGGGGGTGTCTTCGCCGTTGTACTCGATCTCGCGACGAATCGAATAGGGGATCTGCTTGCCTTCGAAGGGGAAGGTACCTGCCCCAGGCTTGACGAGAAGCTCCTCGTTGGGCTGCGTGATGCGGCAGTAGAAGGTCTTTTCCCCGACGGCAGCGGTGACGTTCTTCGCTACGGTGAAGTGGATCTGGATGTTCACCGTCTTCTCGAGCTTCTTGCTGAGCTTGCCACGCTTGTCCATAGGCGTGATGGAGATGCGCGTAGCATCGAGCTTCGCAGCGAGCTTCACACGGTCGGAGAGCTGTGCCTTCTCGTTGGAGAGCTGCTGCGCCTCATTGGTCGCACGGGCGTAGCTGGCGCGTACCTCGCTATTCTCCTGACGTAGGCGGTCGTTGGCCGACTGGAGGGAGTCGATCTGTATGACGTAGTTCTTGAGGACATTGCGCAGGGTGGCTACCTCTTGGGTGAGCTGCCCGATGCGCTTAGCACTGGTGGCTTTATTGCTCTTGAGCTCCTTCTGCAGCTGCTCGACCTTAGCACGCTCGGAGAGGAGCTGGCTGATGAGTGAGTCGGTAGCCAGGGAGATCTTCTGCTCGCCCATACCCTGAGAGAGCTTCTGATACTGGATGTCGTATTCGGAGGCGAGCTTCTGCAGCTCCTCCTGCATGATCTCCTTCTGCTCGCTGGCGAAGAGGTCCTTCTCCTCCTGGAGCTGGGCGCGCTCATTGCGCAGGACGAAGTAGAACGCTGCGACCAGAGCGATGATGACTGCCGAGGCGGCGATGATGACGTGCTTGACTTTCATTTATGCTTAGGGGTTTGTGGCGCGTACAAAGGGGGCGAAGGACTGACCGCCCCAGGTCGTGGTGAGTGCGGGGAGCTGGGCGATAAGGGCCTTGAGCTCGTCGCTTTGCTTGTCCTCCTCCGAGAGTAGTAGGGTAGGGCGGACGATGAGGGTGGGGGCGGAAGTGCCCTGTGCCCAGCTGAGCTCATAGTGTAGCGGATAGAGCAGCTCACGCAGGCGATCGCTAGCCGTGCTCATAGGGAGCTGGAGGCCGCGGAGGAAGTCCTCCGAGCTGGGGAGGCGAAGGAGCGTCGTAGAGGGAAGGGCTTCGCCACTTGCGCTGAGGAAAGAGATGCGGGCATCGACCTGCGGAGAGCTGACGGTCTCGATGAGTGTCGTGAGCGGACCCTGACCGCTGGCGAGCGGAAGGAGGCGCAGCTCTGCCGTACCCACCGGGCTGGTCTGCAGGCGAAGGCTATGCTCTGAGACGGCGAGGAGCTTAGCACCGAGATCGAGCTCCATGGGGAGGCTGAGCGCAGAGTCTTGTGCGAGGAGCGTGGCCAGCTGGTTGCGGCGGTCTTCGTCCAAGAGCTCGGTCTGCCCGAGAGCCTTGATGATGGTGGCATACTTCGTCGTCTGGGCACTCAGTGCGAGCGAGGAGACGAGGAGTAGCGCGGTGAAGAGGAGGGCGCGGAGCTGCTTCATAGGGCGGCACGTAGACGGACAAGGCGCTCCAGTAGGCCTTCGAAGAGGTCGAGAGGGAGCATGTTAGCCCCGTCGCTCTTGGCGGAGGCGGGATCGGGATGCGTCTCGAAGAAGAGGCCATCAGCACCGACGGCGACGGCGGCCTTAGCGATGGTCTCGATGAGCGCAGGCTTGCCACCGGTGACACCGCTGGCTTGGTTGGGGCGCTGGAGTGAGTGGGTGACGTCCATCACGGTAGGGAAGCCCGTGGAGCGCATGGCGGGGATGTTCGTGAAGTCCACGACGAGGTCGGAGTATCCGAAGCTATTGCCACGCTCGGTGAGGATGACCTGGTCGTTGCCACACTCGGTGACCTTGCGTGCGGCGTGCTCCATACCCGAGGCGGAGAGGAACTGCCCCTTCTTGATGTTCACGATCTTGCCCGTGCGTGCTGCTGCAGCGATGAGATCGGTCTGACGGCAGAGGAAGGCGGGGATCTGCAGTACGTCTACGTACTCGGCAGCGAGTGCAGCCTCCTGCGTCTCGTGGATGTCGGTGACGACGGGGATGTCGAAGGTCTCCCGTACACGGCGTAGGATGCGCAGTGCCTTCTCGTCGCCGATGCCCGTGAAGCTGTCGATACGCGAGCGGTTGGCCTTGCGGTAGGAGCCCTTGAAGATATAGGGGATCCCGAGGCGGGTGGTCATCTCGACGATGCGCTCAGCGATGAAGAGAGGCGTGTCCTCGTCTTCGATAGCGCATGGCCCAGCCATGAGGAAGAAGTTGGGGCCAGCGGTAAGGTCTTTATACTGGATCATAATGCGATAGGGAGAATGGGACGGGCTACTTCTGCTCCCACGCCTCGAGGTACTCTAAGGCCTGGCTGAGCTGCTCCTCACGGGGCAGTAGTCCGTCGATATAGTGAAGGGTGAAGCCTCGGCGCTCCATACCTCTGAACCACGTCATCTGTCGCTTGGCGAACTGATGGATGGCCGTCTCTAAGGCGGTGAAGAGCTCGTCGCGGGTCAGCTCTCCGAGGAGGTGCTGCGTGACGAACTTATACTCCAGCCCGTAGTAGATGAGGTCTTCGGGTGCGATGCCCGAGTCGATGAGGCGCTGGACCTCCCCGATGAGATCGCCTTCGTCGAGGCGCTGACGGAGGCGGGCGGTGATGCGTGCCCTGCGCTCCTCACGGGGAAGGGTGATGCAGAGGATGAGGCTCTCTATGAGCTCGTACTCGGTGTGGTCAGCTCCTGCGAGGCGCTCCCGCTGGATATAGTCCGCGATCTCGATAGCACGGATAGCGCGCTGGGGTGAGTCGAGGTCCGTATCATTGTGCAGGGGGCCGTAGGAGGCAAGACGCTCACGGAGAGAGGCGAGCGAAAGCCCTTGGAGGCTCTCTCGTAGCGCTGGATTGGGTGCTACGTCGGGTAGATGATAGCCTCGGAGGACGGCTTCGGCATAGAGCCCTGTGCCACCACAGAGGATGGGGTGCTGGATGCCTCGATCGCGGATGGCAGCATACGCCTTGTGGAAGGCGTGCTGCCATGCGAAGAGGTTGTACTTCGTCCCCGCAGGGACGATGTCGATGAGGTGGTAGGGGATGGTCGTCCCCTCATAGGTGTACTCGGAGAGATCCTTGCCGGTGCCGACGTCCATGCCGCGATAGACTTGGCGCGAGTCCGCACTGAGGATCTCTGAGCCAAGTCTATGCGCCAGACGGACGGCCAGGGCAGTCTTGCCCGATGCGGTAGGTCCGAGTAGGGTGATCATCCGCGATCCTTGAGGATCACATCATGCGCGCCCCCTTCGACGATGGAGGTGCTGGAGACGAGGGTGATCTTAGCCTTCTGCTGAAGCTCGGGCAGGGTGATAGCACCGCAGCTGCACATCGTGGCCTTCATCTTACCGAGGGTCTGTGCGAGGTTGTCCTTGAGCTTACCAGCGTAGGGGACGTAGCTGTCGACACCTTCTTCGAACTTCAGAGCTTCGCTGCCACCGCTGTCGTATCGCTGCCAGTTCTGAGCGCGGTTCGAGCCTTCGCCCCAGTATTCTTTGACGATGTTGTTGCCGATCTTGAGCTTGCGTGTGGGCGACTCGTCGAAGCGAGCGAAGTAGCGACCCATCATGAGGAAGTCGGCACCCATAGCGATAGCCAGCGTCATGTGGTAGTCGTGTACCAGACCGCCGTCGCTACAGATGGGGACATAGATACCCGTCTCCTCGAAGTACTTGTCACGAGCCTGAGCTACATCAATGATCGCCGTAGCCTGACCGCGACCGATACCCTTCTGCTCACGAGTGATACAGATGGAGCCACCGCCGATACCGACCTTGATGAAGTCTGCACCAGCCTCGGCGAGGTAGCGGAAGCCCTCTTCGTCGACGACGTTGCCAGCGCCGACGAGGACCTTGTCTCCGTACTTCTCGCGGATCCAGCGGAGGGTGTCGTACTGCCACTCAGAGTAGCCGTCGGAGGAGTCGATACAGAGGACGTCTGCGCCAGCTTCGATGAGGGCGGGGACACGCTCAGCGTAGTCGCGGGTGTTGATACCAGCGCCTACGAGGAGCTCCTTCGTAGCCTTATTAGAGAGCTCGATGGGGTTGTCTCTGTGTGCATCGTAGTCCTTGCGGAAGACGAGGTAGACGAGGTTGTCGTTCTCATCGATGATGGGCAGGGTGTTGAGCTTGTGCTCCCAGATGATGTTGTTGGCTTCCTTGAGGGAGATGCCGAGGCGACCGACCTTGAGCTTGGAGAAGGGGGTCATGAAGTCCTTGACGAGAGCATCCTCGGGCGTGGTGCCGATGCGGTAGTCACGGCTGGTGACGATACCGAGCAGACGGCCGTTGGGCGAGCCGTCTTCGGTGACGCCGATCGTCGAGTGACCCATTCGGGCACGCAGAGCAAGGACATCACGCAGCGTCGCGTCGGGGCGAATGTTGGAGTCGCTCGATACGAAGCCTGCCTTGAACTTCTTCACGCGGCGCACCATCTCAGCCTGCTCAGTGATGGGCTGTGAGCCGTAGATGAAGGAGAGCCCGCCATTGCGAGCCAGCTCGATGGCCAGCGTATCGTTGGAGACCGACTGCATGATCGCCGAGACGAAGGGGATATTGAGGCTGATGCGGGGCTCCTGGCCACGAGCGAAGCGGACCAGCGGTGTGGTCAGCGAGACGTTCTGTGGGGTGCACTGACGTGTCGTGAGCCCTGGGATAAGGAGGTACTCCCCGAAAGTGCGGGAGACTTCGTTGACGAATATTGCCATAAGCTATATGGATGAAGTGGGTGATTACTTGAGGTGGGGGAGGACGTGGCCCATGCGATCCTTCTTCGTCTGCATGTAGAAGGCGTTATGCTCATTGGGCTGGATCTCCAGAGGAAGCGTCTCGACGACTTCGAGGCCGTAGCCTTCGAGGCCGACGCGCTTGATGGGGTTGTTGGAGAGCAGGCGCATCTGCTGGATGCCGAGCTGCTGGAGGATCTGAGCGCCGACGCCGTAGTCACGTTCGTCAGCCTGGTGACCGAGGTGGAGGTTCGCTTCGACGGTGTCTAAGCCCTCTTCCTGGAGCTTGTAGGCGCGGATCTTCTCCATAAGACCGATGCCACGACCTTCCTGATTGAGGTAGACGACGACACCGCGACCTTCCTTCTCGATGAGCTCCATAGCCTTGTGTAGCTGCTCGCCACACTCGCAGCGCATAGAGCCGAAGATGTCGCCCGTGGCACAGCTGGAGTGTACGCGTACGAGGACGGGCTGGCCGTCAGCGACATCACCCTTGATCAGCGCGATGTGCTCGAGGCCATTACTCTTCTGCTTGAAGGGGATGAGGCGGAAGTCGCCCCACTGCGTGGGCATAGCGACCTCTTCACCACGCTCTACGATGCTCTCCGTGCGGAGGCGGTAGGCGATGAGATCCTTGATGGTGATGATCTTCAGGCCGAAGCGCTGAGCGACCTCCCACAGCTGGGGAAGGCGAGCCATCGTACCATCCTCGTTGATGATCTCGATGAGTGCGGCTACGGGCTGCAGGCCTGCCAGACGGGCCAGGTCAACGGCCGCTTCGGTATGCCCCGCGCGGCGCAGTACCCCCTTGTTGCGAGCACGCAGTGGGCAGACGTGACCAGGACGGGCCAGATCGCCCGGGGTGATATTGGGGTCAGCTAAGGCGAGGATCGTCTGGGCACGGTCATACATCGATACACCGGTGGTGCAGCCATTGCCGAGTCGGTCGACGGTGACGGTGAATGGGGTCTCGTGGACGGAGGTATTGTTGGGTACCTGCATCTCGAGCTCGAGTTCACGGGCACGGTCTTCGGTGATAGGTGCGCAGAGGACACCACGGCCGTAGCGCATCATGAAGTTCACCTTCTCGGGGGTGACCTTTTCAGCGGCGATGATGAAGTCGCCTTCGTTCTCGCGGTCCTCATCGTCGACGACGATAAGGAATTCACCACGGCGGAAGTCTTCGAGGGCTTCCTCGATGGTGTTTAGCTTGATTTCGCTCATAGATCTTGTGTGTGTATAGCTACCTGCCAGGAGTCTGGATCGGTAGGCTGTGTAGTGGATAATTCGGGTGCGGGACGATGGACTCCCTTAGCGGCTACAGCGACCTCTTCGGCGATCTGCGTGAGCACCGTGCGTGTCGTGCGAAGGTCAGCCTTGAGGTGGGTGCGTACTCGTGAGAGGAAGAGTCCAAACGGAAGAGATATGGGGAGGATAGCCCCAAGGATACGGCCCCAGCGCGGCTCCTCTGGGAGGAAGGGCGAGAGGCGAGTGGGGAGGAGCGGGAGGTCGCAGAGCTTGCTGACCAAGAGTCGTGAGGGCGTGTGGCGCAGGCTCTCGGTGATAGCGTCAAGCTCTTTGCTGAGGGCTGCCAGTGCCTGCTGCTCGGCTCCGTGGCTCCAGATCTGCCAGATACGTCCTGAGAGCATGGGGCTGCGGAGGAGGGCATCGGTATGCGCGATGGCTTGTACCACAGCGGCAGCACCAGCCTCGTAGTCGGCTTCTTCGATGATGAGCTCTTGATACTCGACCTTACGGACACCGCGGAAGCCGAAGAGCTTGCGGAAGAAGATCACGTAGGCCTCGACGTTGAGCGCCGAAGAGTCTTGGTTTGCCTTGTAGGCGAGGAATATCCCGACAGGGAAGAGGAGGATGTTACTCAGCCACATCCCCAGCCAGATAGGTATCGACTCGCTGCGTAGCATATTCGTGCCGAAGGAGTCGATGATAAAGTAGACGACGAAGAAGAAGATGGAGATGATGATAGGCATCCCGATCCCTCCACGGCGTACGATGGCACCGAGGCTGGCGCCGATGAGGGCGAAGATGATACAGGAGACGGGGAAGGTGAACTTGCGATGCCACTCCTGATGGAAGGTGCGGTAGTGATAGAACTCTGTGTCGTCCGTACCCGTATAGATCTGGGCTTCCTCCGTGATACGCTTTGCCTTGTCGAGGGCGGAGCCGATAGCCTGTAGGCTGTCTTGTGCAGTGAGTGTGAGTGAGGCCTTGGCTTCCTCCGGCTTCACTCCGCTGGTCTCTTTCACGAGGGTAGCGATACGCTCCTGCTGTCGGGCGAAGACCGTGGTATCCTCGTAGGCGTAGGGGGAGAAGCCGTAGTGGCTGGTCAAGAGGTCGGACTGCACGATGCGAGCGTAGCTATTGCGCGTGCTGTCGAGGATGGGGCGGATGGAGTCAATGGATACCTGTAGCTGATTGAGATTCTTCCCGACGTACATAGAGCTGAGCTCTCCCTCGTCCTGCATCTTGATATTGGCGTCGAAGGGGATGAAGGTCTCACTGTAGTCAAAGTGAGGGAGCATGTAGGGGACGGGCTCGCTGACGGTATTGTAGCTCTGCGTCTGGATGTTCTCAAAGCTCTGACCTTGGTAGAGCTTGAGGACGAGGAACTTCTTACTCTTGTCCATCACCAGACGGCCCGAGTCGGCACGGATGATGCGCGGGTTGAGATAGCCACGGCTCATATCGTAGACCATCATGCGGTGCATCAGCCCTGTGCCCGCATCGCGGCTCTTGGCGTAGAGGCTGTAGCCTGGGATACCGGTATAGAATACCCCCGGGGTGATCTCCATCTCGGGGGCTGCATACTTAGCTGTGATGACCAGGGTCCACATACGGACCTGGGCACGGATCATCAGATCGTTTTGGAAGTAGAAGAGCCCGCATGCCATCGCCACGACGAGGAGCATAATGGGGCGGATGATGCGGTAGAGGCGGATCCCCGAGGCTTTGAGCGCAAGGAGCTCAAGGCGCTCACCCAGATTGCCCAGCGTCATCAGCGACGCCAGCAGGATACCCAGCGGGAGCGACATAGGGATGAAGGAGAGGGCCGCATAGAAGATAATCTTCAGCAGCATGAAGCCACTTAGCCCCTTGCCGACCAGCTCATCGATGTAGCGCCAGAGGAACTGCATCACCACGATGAACCAGCACACGGCGAAGCTCATCACGAAGAGCGGGATGAAAGTCCGGAGGATATACTTATCTACGATCTTGGGCACGTCTACTATCGCCAATTTATTAATCACAAAGATACACTTTTTAGGGCTATAGAGGGAAATGCACCTTCGGGGGAAGTCGCGCTTCCTGCAGGGGATTTACACTCTTCCTATGTGGGATTTGATGGGCTTGCTCCCGAGTCGGTGATGCTCCCCGTCGTAGAGGATGGTAACAACCTATATAGGTCGTCGGGTGAATCTATATTGCTCGTGATGGCGACCTATATAGGTCAGAGAGCCTACCTATATAGGTTCATTCAGCGATCCATATAGCTTTGCGCACCTTCTCTTTCGGGGCGCTTTGCTCTTCTCTAAAAACGGCATCTCCCCCCGCCACCTCTATTCGAGTGACGGGGGGAGATGCTATAGTGGGGTTACTTCAGAGCGGTGGGCGATGCCCACCCTCTAAGAGGCTTAGTAACCAGGGTTCTGCTGCTTGCCCAGCGTAGCATTCGCATTGATTTCGCTCTCGGGGATGGGGAGGATCGTGCGGAAGTACGTGTGGTCGAAGGAGCGAGCTTCGTTGATCAGTGCGCCGTGCCAGCCGGGAAGACCCTTATAGAAGCGTTCGCAAGTCTGACCATTACGCATCAGGTCATAGAAGCGGTGGCCTTCCCCGACGAGCTCCTTGCTACGCTCCTTGAGGATGCGAGCGAGGGTGAGGTCGCCTGCAGCGACGCTCTTGGCGGGATTAGCACGCTTGACGATGACGTTGAGGTAATTCAGGGCGGTAGACGTATCTCCGAGCTTGAAGGCAGCTTCAGCAGCGTTCAGATAGACTTCGGCCAGACGGATGACGGGGATGTCGTTGGTACGCATATCCTTGAGGGCTGCCTTACCAGGGTACTTCCCGATGAACATCTTCATATCAGGCGTAGCGTCGGGGAGGTTCTTCACGACCCCTTCAGCCTTCGTGCCTTCGCTTGCCCAGAGGACATTCCAGCGGATATCGTTGTCGTCTTCCTTCATCTCTTCGTAGAACTTCTTCGTGATGAAGGCGTTGTAATACCCGTTGACGTTGAGTACGTAGGCAAGCCCTTCACGGTCAGCCCAGTCCTTAGAGTCGAAGTTCACGATCGAGAAGATCATTTCCTTCGAGCTGGCTTCGCTCCATACCTGCTTGTAGGTCGTGACATCGGTAGCGAGCTCGTAGAGGTGACTGTCGATGACTTCCTTGCTCAGGCTGAGTGCCTTCGTATTGCCCTCGGTGTCTCCCTTGTAGAGGTACACGCGAGCCAGAAGTGCCTTAGCTGCAGACTTGCTGATGTAGCCATAGCTGGTATCCTCAAGGGCATTGCTGGAGATAGCCTCCGTGAGGTCCTTGATGATGAAGTCATAGCACTCCTTGAGGGTGTTACGACCAGGTGTAGCAGCATTGTCGGGGATACCCTCGATGAGGGGGACACCCAGCGCAGCCCCATCATTGGAGTAGGGATAAGGCGTAGCGTAGACACGGCAGAGGTCGAAGTAGCAGAGTGCTCGTACGGCCTGAGCTTGTGCCTTGGCATTAGCGATCTCCTTCTGTAGGCTGGCTGAAGCTCCCTGAGAGAGCTTTTCGCACATCTGCAGGAGGCGGTTAGCACGACGGATCGTATTGTAGATCTTGAACCAAGGCCCCGTGATATTGCTACGGGTATAGTCCATCTTGTAGTAATTATTCCCGCGGGAGCCTACGGTGGGGCACTGCATATCATCCCCTCGTACATCCCCTATGATGGTGAAGGATTGACCGTAGTATGAGGTGCTGGATCTTCCTCCCTGGAGGCCGTCAAAGAGACCACGGAGGGAGGGCTGTAGGAGGCTTGCTTCCTTGAGCGCCTTCTCCGTGCCAGTGGCGTTCGAAGGCTCGGTGTTGAAGTAACCCTTACAGGACGAGATGCTGGCCACGAGGCCCAGGGAGGCCACGAGGCCTATGATGATCCTTTTCATAAGACTTGAACTGTCATTTGTGTGGTTAGCAATAGACTAGATACCGACCTGAAGACCGAAGGTGACGGTGCGCAGGGGAGGCGTGCCGTAGGCTACGAAGCCACGCTGCTCGGGGTCGACGACGAGCATCTTATCCTTCCACGTGAGGAGGTTGTTACCTGCAGCGTAGAGGCGCAGGGTGTTGACACCGATCTTCTCAGTCCAGCGCTTAGGAGCAGTGAAGCCGATGGTGAAGTTCTTCAGACGCAGGTGGTCGGTGGGGCGCAGGAAGCGGGTCGAGTACGTATACGTATTCGTAGGCTCGAAGGAGGGAAGCTCCGTCTTGTCACCGACCTGCTTCCAGATCTTATTGATGTCGTAGTACTTGGGGATAGCCAGGTTCAGCACTTCTTCGTTACCGTCCTGGTAGAGCGCGGTAGCGCTATCGTAGAGGTAGCCACCGAGGGAGTAGCTGAGGGTGAAGTTGATGTCGACGGGGCCCCAAGTGATGTTGTTGATAAGCCCGCCAGTGAAGGTGGGGTCAAAGGGCTTGTCATCGATACGACGACGGTTGGCCTGAGAGCCCTCCGTGACGATGGAGCGGTCGTAGGTCTTCGTGGCTTCGTCGTACTTATTGGAGTAGTACTGTACCTTACCCGTGTTGGGGTCGATACCAGCGTATTCAGCCAGATAGTAGGCGTTGTAGGGGTGACCAACTTCGTGGATCCAAGTGCGGTCTACACGTGTGGTTTGTACGCCGTCGTAGCGCAGGAGGGTATTCTTATTGTGGCCGAGGGAGAAGGTCGTGCTCCAAGAGAACTTGTCCGTAGAGATATTGGTCGAGCGCAGTTCGACTTCAAAGCCCGTATTGCGCATACTACCTACGTTCTGCAGCTCGCTACTGAAGCCCGTCGTACCTGAGATGTTCTTGTAGAGGAGTAGGTCGGTAGTCAGACGGTTGTAGTAGTCGAAGGTGACGCCGACGCGGTTGAAGAGGCGGAAGTCAAGACCGAGGTTGAAAGCCTTGTTCTTTTCCCAAGAGAGGTTGGGTGAGCCGAGATCGCTTTCCGAAGCCCCCGTACCCCCGTTGTAGTTGTAGCCGAAGCTGTAGAGGGAGAGGTGATCGTAGTAGCCGTAGGGGAGCGTACCGTTAGCACCATAAGAGAGGCGCAGGCGGGTGTCGGAGAGGATGGGCTCGAGAGACTTCATGAACTTTTCCTTACCGATGTTCCATGAGCCAGAGAGTGACCAGAAGAGCCCCCAGCGGTGAGCAGGAGCGAGGCGAGAAGAGCCGTCCCAGCGAGCCGAAGCACCGAAGATGTAGCGGTCATCGTAAGCGTAGTCCCCCTTGACGAGGAAAGAGAGCATGCGGGTCTTGTCGACTTCGGTGCTACCGCTTGAGTTCCCTGCATTCCCCAGTTCGTACTTGAGGTAAGAGGGGAAGTCAGTACCCCAGATATAGACGTTCAGCCGGTCGAAGGCTTCGGACTCGAAGCTGGCTACACCAGAGAGGTGGTGCTTGCCGAAGTCATGGTTAGCGTAGAGCTGAGACTGTGTGGAGAGGGTAGCACGCTCAAGGTTGGAGCGCTGGAAGACCCCGTTAGCAGCTTCACCGTCACCTTGGCGAGGATCCCACCAGACGGCTTCTTCGGAGTTGATGTAGTCGTAGCTGACATTCTGACGAAGCTTCAGCCAGGGGAAAAGGGTGAACGAAGCTTCGAGAGAGGGGTAGACGCGCACGAGCTGCGTTTCGGAGAAGTTTTGCGTCGTGGCGAAGAGGGGGTTGATGTTGTTGTTCCCCGAGAAGCTGCTGTTGTAAGATCCATCTTCCTTGAAGGGATAGTTGGATGGAGTCAGCGTAGCGGATATCCCGTAGATAGGGTTAGCGTAGGCACTGCCTTCACTGCTGGTGTGCTGCTTGGTCTTAGCGAAGAGCATACGAGCCTTCATCTCCAGACGGCGGTCGGTGTGGCTGACGTTGAAGCTACCAGTCAGACGGTTGAAGTCAGAGGCCAGTGAGATCCCCTTCTGGTCAGCGTAGGACATCGAGGTGTAGAACTTCGTCTTCTCACCACCACCCGAGACGCTGAACTCGTAGTTCTGTGAAGCGCCATTGCGGAGGAGGATCTTGCGCCAGTCCGTGTAGCCAGACCAAGGCTTAGCGATAGCGGTACCGATGGTCTTCTCTACCTGAGCCGCTACGTCGGTGGCATTGGGATAGAGGAGCTGATTCGTCGTCTTGTCGCGGAGCTCGCTGTAGTACTTGGTGTACCCGTGGCGGATGAGCTCGTTGCGCTTCTCAGCACTGAGGGTAGGACGGTAGTCGATAGCCATGTCGGAGCTACCCCAGTCGGCCTTGAAGTTGTAGTGCGTCTTCCCAGCACGACCGCTCTTGGTCGTGATGACGACGACCCCGTTAGCAGCACGTGAGCCGTAGAGGGCTGCAGCACCAGCGTCCTTGATGACGGTGATATTCTCGATGTCGTTGGAGTTGATCGTAGAGAGTGGGCTCATACCCCCCTTAGCGTAGTCGAAGACTGAGGCGCTGGAGTTATTGACAGGTACCCCGTCGATGACGTAGAGTGGGTCGCTACCTGCGTTGATAGAGCCGAGACCACGGATACGCACGGTAGCGATGCTACCGGGCTGACCCGAGTTGGAGTTCACTGCTACCCCTGCGATAGCCCCAGTGAGCTTATCTTCGAGGGATGTGGTGGGCACGTCCTTCATGTTCTTCGTGGAGATGGTCGTAGCAGAGCCTGCGAAGGCGGACTTGCGGGTGTTCCCATACCCCGTGATGACGACGTCCTTGATCACCTGCTCTTCTGCCTGCAGGGTGATCTTCATCTCACCCGAGGCGATGGGCAGCTTGAGCTTGTTGAATCCGATACAGCTGATCGTAAGGTGCTTAGCTGCATCTGGTAGCTTCAGCGTGAAGCGTCCGTTGACGTCGGTCAGAGTCCCTGTGGTGGGGAACTCGACGCAGGACACGCTGGCTGCGATGACGGGCTCCTTATCCGCAGATGAGATGATGACCCCCGTGACGGTGATCGTCTTCTTCTGCGACCAACCCACTCCTGCGAAGAGGAAGAGAGCGAGGAGGAAGAAAAGTGCTCTTCTCATGAGAATAGTAGTTTTAGTGTGATATGTGCGTACTTGCTTTGAGCCGTAACTTGGGATTACTATCTATTCATAGGGTACTCTGGAGGTGTCATCCTCGCGGTCTTTCACGTTATGTCTTTCTCCTAAAGGGAGGGTTGCCCCGCCCATGCTCCAGCGTATCCTTTTTTCAAATGTAGAGATTTTTATTTCCTATCCAATAGTAGGGTGCCATGGGGAGCGGTGAAGAAGGCGATTTGTCGCTACCTGTGGGGACTTTCGCGGCCTGTAAAAAGGAGGAAAAGATGTATAGATGTACAGCTGTAAGTGTCTGTACAGTATGTATATGTGCGTGGGTGGGTGTAGGCTCTTTCTCCTGCTCTTACTTGTCTGAGATGTGGGCTTGCTATGGGCGAAATTTTCTCATCGGGAGGCCTTGGGATGGGGCGTTTTGGGGGGCGAAATAACCTTAAATAATTTAGGAAGCTCGTTTGGTTTTTGATGTGCATCAAAGGAACGTGGCGCTCTTGGTTTTGGTATTTAAGAATAGGTCTTCGCGGAGGTGGGCTTTCGTTCCTCTCATCGGTGCGCGTTTGTATTCCGCTTATCGCTTCCTACCTTCTCGCGCTGATACGGTATGCCCCATACGACTCCTTATATATTATATGTGCAGGAGAAGGAAGGTGTACGCATTGGGAGGGGGTGTTTTCTACCAGTACTGGTCAGCGAGGCAACCAGTACTGCTCACTCGTCGAACCAGTACTGGTAACTAATAGCGACCAGTACTGCTTCGCTTCGTGACCAGTAGTGGTCGCAAAAGGGAGCTTATACGACTTCGCCTAACCTCGTCATAATGAGCCGGCTTCTTGGTGGTGAGGAGTTTGCTCCAAAGGCGAAGAGTTGGCTTTGCGCTCTCTGAGTAGTGGCGGGTGGAGACCGCGTGGTGTAGCGTCGGTAGGATGCTGCTTCGTAAGCGAATTTCAAGGTGACATATCTTTACCTTATCGCTGTGTGAGTGAGGAAGAAAGGGGGTGTCTTTGACGCTTTGAAAAGGAATTAACGGTGCGAAGGGCAGAAATGCTTATCTTTGCATATAATAACAGTAATGTGTCTCTTTAGTCGTCACTCCCAATAGCTACCGCATCGTTCATGAGAAAACGAGTCATCTGGATCATCGTCATGGCCCTTGTCTCGGCCTATGGACTCCTCTCATGGGTGCAATACGAATACTATGGTCGCGTGCTTGAGCTGCGCACCGAGGGGATTCGCAATCAGATGAAGGAAGCGATGGGCGAGGTGGCAGAAGAGCTACAGGTGCGTGAGCTGATACGCTACCTCAATAAGGGGCTCAATCGCAAGAATGACCGCTTTGAGGACAGCGAGTTCCTACCGACCTCTGTCGCTTCGTTCGATATCTGGACGCGCACCAAGCTCGATACCCAGATCGTCCAGCGGGCTCTGGATAGGGAGAACATCTACCTGAAGATGCCACACAAGGGGAATACGAGTCGTGTCGACTACCGTCCGTCCGACCGCCTTGTACACGCCTACTTCGCCAACGTCCATGCGCTTGACCGCTACATCCTGAAGTATCTATATGATAGCTACAACAAGGATAGCATCCCGCAGATGGTGAATGTGCGTCTCTTGAAGAGCCTCATCCGTGAGCATCTGGACAATAAGGATCTCTGCGGGCCCTACATGATGTCGCTACATGACTACCAGGGACGTACGCTCTATGAGTACATCCCCCCAGCGATGGTCAATTCCAAGCGATGGGAAGAGCGCAATACGGTGGTGCAGTATCTCTTCGTGCCGACCGATGGCTCTGAGCTGGACCGCCCGTATATGAAGGTCACGCTTGACGTCACCCCCACGAAGTCGGAGGTGCTTCGGCTGGCATTGCCCAGCTTCATCTCCACAATCATCGTGCTTGTCCTCGGCTTCTCCGCCCTTGGGGTCCTTCTCAAGCACATGAGCTTCTCCTCGCAGCGCACGAGCTTCATCAACAATATGACGCACGAGCTGAAGACGCCTGTGAGTACCATCCTCCTCTCCAGTCAGTCGCTGGGGCAGTCACTTGCCGAGCGGGGCGACCTCACGCCGCGAGCTCAGAGTGCACTGGATATCATCGGGCTGGAGGCGCAGCGTATGAAGTTCCTCATCGACAAGGTACTGCAGTTCTCGCTACTGGACGGAGCTTCGGGGCGCTTCTCGCTGGAGCCCTTGGACGTCAATGAGCTGCTCCTGCCCGTAGCGGAGATTTATACCTTCCACGCCCAGCAGCGTGGCGGAGACTTGGAGCTGGACCTGGATGCCCTGAATACGTGGGTGCAGGGAAATCAAATTCACCTCTCCAACGTCTTCTTCAACCTCCTCGACAACGCGGTCAAGTACAGCCGCCCCGATGTGCCCCTGCACCTGGCGATCCGTACTGCTGACGAAGACGGCAAGATCCGTATCACCATCGAGGATAATGGGATCGGGATGGAGAAGCGCGAGCTGAAGCGTATCTTCGACCGCTTCTACCGCGTCACCTCCGGCAAGCGCCACGACGTGCGAGGCTTTGGCCTGGGTCTGGCGTACGTGACCTCCGTCATCAACCAGTGTGGCGGTACGATCGTCGCCGAGAGTGAGCTGGGTGCGGGGACTAAGATGATCATTCGCCTACCGGCCTCTGAGCCGGAGTAGTGCTACCAAGCGGTTTGCGTTACCTACCTATACAGTATATAGATTAAAAACTACGACAGCTAATAGATTAAAGACTATGGACGAACCATTAAAGATCCTCCTCTGTGAGGATGAAGAGAACCTCGGGACCATCCTTCAGGAGCTCCTGCAGAGTAAGAAGTTCGCCGTCACGCTCTGTACTGATGGTGACCAGGGATGGGAGGCCTTCAAGAGCGCTAAGTACGACCTTTGTCTCCTGGATATCATGATGCCTAAGCGTGATGGTCTCACCCTGGCAAAGGACATTCGTAGCCTCTCGGCCGACGTGCCCATCATCTTCCTCACCGCCCTCGGTATGCGTGAGAACATCCTCGAGGGCTTCCGCTCTGGGGCTGACGACTACATCACCAAGCCCTTCAGCATGGAGGAGCTCCTCCTGCGTATCGAGGCGATCCTGCGCCGCACGATCAAGCACGAGGGCGAGAAGGAGCCCCAGCGCGTGTACCAGCTCGGGCGCTATATCTTCAATACGACGACTCAGACGCTCTCCCTCGGTGAGACGTCACGTCGCCTGACGACCAAGGAGTGCGAGCTGCTCTCGCTGCTCTGTCTCTTCGCCAATCAGACGCTCGAGCGTAGCCATGCGCTCAACGTCATCTGGGGGCTCACCGAGCCTACTGGCGGGCATGAGAACTCCTTCAGCCAGCGTAGTATGGACGTCTATGTGACGAAGCTTCGTCGCATGCTCGATGCTGACCCTCGCGTCGAGATCAAGAACGTCCACGGTAAGGGATACAAGCTCGTCATCCCCACTGAGGCGTAGGCACGCCCCCTCTTGGGCTCCGCCCACTACTCATCAGACAGCTACATATCACTTACCTCCCCCTTGGCCGCCTTCCTTCGGCGGGTATCCTCCGCGATACCTGCCGTAGGAGAGTGGCCTATTATCCATAAAGAATTGAATGATGAGTAAAAAGAATAAGCCCATCTCTGCCAAGAAGGGGAAACCCTCCAAGCAAGGCACAGACAAAGGGCAATCCATAAGTAAGCGGGATATCCTCCGCATCGCACGCCTGGTATTTGAGCAGAATGATGGGCGTGTACTGACCTACAAGCAGGTCTGCCATGCCTTCGGTAAGACGAATATGGGGCAGAAGCGCGCCATCTACCAGACGCTCGTCTCGATGGCCGAAGGTGGCGAGATCCAGGAGCTGGAGCCCGGACGCTTCGTCCGTGGTGGCCTCTCGAAGGAGCGTCTCGAAGGGCGCTTTGACTATCGTGCAGGCCGTGCCTCCTTCATCCCCGATGACCCCGAGATCGATACCCTCCCTCTCTCTGATCGTGCGCTCGCTAATGCCCTGCATGGCGACCGTGTCGCCGTATCCTTCGTGCGTACCCGCCGTGGGGAGTACAAGCGTGTGCAGGTCGTCGAGATCCTGGAGCGCCGTGAGGCGACCTATGTCGGGCGTCTGCAGATCTCTCGTGGCTATGCCTTCTTCGTCTCGCTCAATAAGGAGCTACGCCAGGATGTCTTCATCCCCGAGGATAAGACCATGGGTGCGACGGGCCATGATAAGGTCGTCGTACGCATCACCGACTGGGATCGCAAGAGCAAGAACCCTCGCGGGGAAGTCGTCGATATCCTCGGTAAGGCCGGCGATAACTCTACGGAGATGCACGCCATCCTCGCTGAGTTCGGCCTCCCCTATAGCTATCCCGAGGCCGTAGAGAAGGCAGCCGAAGCACTCTCTGCCGAGATCACCGAAGAGGAGCTCGCACAGCGTGAGGACTTCCGTGGGGTGCTGACCTGCACCATCGACCCGCGTGATGCGAAGGACTTCGACGACGCCCTCTCCTTCCGCACGCTTCCTGAAGGGGGCTACGAAGTCGGGGTGCATATCGCCGACGTCAGCCACTATGTCCAGCCTGGTAGTATCATCGATGATGAGGCCTACAAGCGTGCCACCAGTGTCTACCTCGTGGACCGTACGATACCTATGCTCCCTGAGCGCTTGAGCAACTTCCTCTGCTCGCTCCGCCCCGACGAGGATAAGTATGCTTACAGCTGTATCTTCTCGCTCGACGAAGACGCGCAGCTCCGCTCAGCACGCATCGCTCGCACCGTCATCCGTAGCCAGCGCCGCTTCACCTATGAGGAGGCACAGGAGATCATCGAGACGGGGAAGGGCGACTATGCAGAGGCTATCCTGACGCTTCACCGCCTGGCGCAGAAGCTCCGTGCTCGCCGCTTCGAGGTGGGGAGTATCGCCTTTGACCGCCCCGAAGTCCGCTTCGAGCTGGACGAAGACGGCAAGCCTCTCTCTGTATACATCAAGGAGAGTAAGCCCGCCCACCAGCTCATCGAGGAATTTATGCTGCTGGCGAACCGCACGGTCGCTGAGCGTATAGCCGAGCCTGCTCGCAAGGATATCAGCCCTGCCCTTCGCCTGGGGCGTGGTGGCAAGCCTGCCTTTGTCTACCGTATCCACGAGGCCCCCGATGAGGAGAAGCTCCGTTCTTTGGCCGACTACGTGCGTCGCTTCGGCTACAAGCTCAAGGTCGAGGGCGGAAGCTCCGTCATCGCTAAGAGCCTCAATGCCCTGCTCGCTGATATCAAGGGTAAGCCCGAGGAGGATATGCTGACGATGCTCGCTATCCGCTCGATGGCTAAGGCACGCTATACCACGACGCATATCGGTCACTACGGCCTTGGCTTCGATAGCTATACGCACTTCACCTCGCCTATTCGTCGCTACCCTGACTTGATGGTGCACCGCCTCCTTACACGCTACCTCATCGAGGGTAAGCCTTCGGCGGATGCTGCTGCGCTGGAGGATCAGTGTGACCATGCCTCCGAGATGGAGAGCGTGGCCGCCAATGCCGAGCGCTCCTCGATCAAGTACAAGCAGGTCGAGTATATGATCCCCCGTCTGGGTGAGGCCTTCACGGGCGTCATCACAGGGCTGGCTGACTGGGGCTTCTACGTCGAGCTGGAGGAGAATAAGTGCGAAGGACTGGTACCTGCACGTGATCTCTCCGATGACTACTACGTCTACGATGAGGCGAACTTCCGTCTCGTCGGGCGCCATACGGGCCGCACGTTTACCCTCGGTCAGCGTGTCGAGGTCGTCGTGGCGCAGGCCGATCTGGCACGCCGTCAGCTGGACTTCGCTCTCGATGAGCCGGAGATGAAGCGCCCTGAGCCCCGTCGTGCGCTGCGCCGCTATTAGTCACAGAAGGCGCACCGACTTCACTATAAAAGCTAAGGCTTGGCTCCACATCAGTGGGGCCAAGCCTTATGCTTTATATGCCTTCCTTAGGCGAAGGCTATGGGAGTGTATCCGCTCGTGGACTACATATTCATCCCACCGCAGACGTGGATCGTCTGACCGGAGACGTAGCTGGAGAGGTCGCTCGCGAGGAAGGTAGCTACGTTAGCTACGTCCTCAGGCGTACCGCCACGACGGAGGGGGATCTGTACTTCCCACTGCTTGCGAACTTCTTCAGAGAGCGCACCCGTCATATCGGTGATGATGAAGCCAGGAGCGATAGCGTTGGCACGGACACCGCGAGCGCCGAGCTCCTTTGCGATGCTCTTTGCCAGACCGATCATACCAGCCTTAGAAGCGGAGTAGTTCGCCTGACCTGCGTTGCCAGATACACCGACGACGCTGGCCATGTTGATGATGCTACCGCTACGCTGCTTGACCATAACGGGGGTGACAGCGTGGATGAGGTTGAAGGCACTCTTGAGGTTGACGTTGATGACGAGATCCCACTGCTCTTCGGTCATACGCATCATCAGCCCGTCACGGGTGATACCAGCGTTGTTGACGAGGACGTCGATACGGCCGAAGTCTGCGACGACTTCTTCGACGAGCTTGTGAGCATCTTCGAAGTTAGCTGCGTTGGAGGCATAAGCCTTAGCCTTGACACCGAGCCCTTCGAGCTCCTTGACGAAGGCTTCTACAGTCTCGTCGATCTTGAGGTCAGTGATCACTACGGAAGCACCTTCCTGTGCATACTTGAGTGCAATAGCGCGGCCGATACCACGGCCTGCGCCGGTGATGATGGCTACCTTGTTAGCAAGTAGATTCATTGTTTATCGTATTAAGAGTTGGATTCGTTGGGCCCCTCTTCACTCTGGCGGATGCCGAAGAGCAGGAGGTGGCGTACTGCTGCGCGGATCTCCTCGACCGTGCCCTTGGAGCGGTAAGCCCCACTGATGAAGGGGACTTCCATACCCTTGACGATGTTCTGCAAGAGGTAGGCTGTGAGGCGTGTGTCGGGGACGTGGAAGAGTCCACTTTCCTTCCCCTCCTCGAGGAGCTCGCGGAGCTGGCGGATCTCCTTCTCGTCGAAGGCTGCACGGGAGTTCTCTACGAGCCAGATGTCACGGAAGAACTCGGCACGGAGCGAGCCATTGCGCAGGACCAAGTCCTTCATCTTGTCCAGATGCGTCAGGAGCATCGTCAGGATCTTGTCCTCGGGTGAAGCGGGGAGGCGGCGGATCAGCTCCAGGTCGTGCCATAGGCGCTCGAGCTCGCGCTCGATGACGGCGTGGAAGATCTCATCCTTGTTGCGGAAGTAGGTATAGAGCGTACGCCGGCCCTTCTTCGAAGCGTCGGCAATATCGTTCATCGTCGTGTTGGTGAACCCAACCCGAGCGAAGAGCTGCCGAGCCACCTCGATCATGAGGTCTTTTGTCTTGACAATAGTAGCCATGCGTTGCTGTCTCTGTATCCTTATCTATATATAATTTATGGTGTACCTCGTGAGGGCATTCCCCTCTGAAAGTACGGACAAAGTTATGAAAAATTGCGCAAAAGTGCCCGATGCGTGCAATGAGGCCATCGCATCTCCCTCCACATTTTGCCCGAAGAGGTAGGGGAGTGCACTCGGCATCCTGCCCCTTTGCCCCCTTGTCTCCATAGTGCTTGCTCCGCGACTCTGTGCAGGGTGAAAAAGTAACCTATACTGGTCGGCGAAGCGACCTATATGAGTACGTAGGTAGAGCTATATATAGGATGGCGAAGAAAGCTATATAGCTTTGGATCGATTCCGTATAGCTTTGTGTAGTGACCTCTATTAGGTTGTTGCTCCGCGATAGGGATAAAAGTTGTGAACGCGTGGCAGATAAGTTTGGACTACGTACGTGGCTCTAATATCTACGTACGTGGATATTTGGATTTATGTGCCTGGTCTTTAAGACTACGTGCGTAGATAAATGAAACCCACTACGTGAAGGCGCTTTTTCCTTCACGAGAAGGACACTTTTCCCTCCGCTGGATAAGAGGAATACTTACGATAAGGCGAAGGGGTTGCTCGGTTACTTCGGAGAGGCATATCGGGGCGCTGGGCGTGCGAGGCCTTAGCACACTAAATAGCGGGCAGGACTCGCGGCAACAGACTCAAATAGGTAGCGCGTGACCCACCCCCGAGGGGGAGAGCCACGCGCTACCTGTATCGTATCGTCGGGCGGACTTAGGCTCAGCGCTTGCTGAAGCGGACGACACCCTGGGGCGTGCGTGCGAGGTACATACCTGCAGGGAGGTTGCCGATGGGGATGGCCTGCCCTGCCGTGTAGTGCTCGATGGTGAGCATGAGTTGACCCGTGAGGCTGAAGATATCCACGCGTCCGCTCACCGTGAGATGAATCTCCGTGGTAGCGGGGCTGGGATATGCCTTCAGTTCGCCATCGGCCTCGGGGGTCGGTGTGGGCTGAGGCGTAGGCTGGGGCGTGGGTTGGGGCAGGGCTACCGTGAGAGGTAGGCGGAGGTAGACGGTCTTCCCTCCCTGACGCTGGCTGATGATGAGCGAGGTCGAGCCCGTGGCCTTCGCTGTGAGACGGAGGTTGCTTCCGCTGAGGGTCGCCGTCACAGTCTCTTCGTTCCCAGCCGTCATGAGGGTGTAGACGGGGTGGGGGGAAGCACTGGGGGCGAGACCTGCGTCGGTGAAGACCTTCGTTAGGTCAAGGGTCTCCGTGCTTTGGGGAGCGAGGGTGCGGGGGGCGATATCCTTCGCTGGTACTTCGCTCCCGAAGTCATCGAGACAGAAGTAAGCCGGGATGGTCGTGCCTCCATTGGCTACACGTGAGCCCTTCATCGTGAAGCGCACGACATCGGTCTCTCCGAGAGCCGAGAGGTCGACCCACTGCCAGGTGTCTATCGTGTAGTGCTCCTTCGGGTCGGTGCTGCGGTAGTCGATGAGGGGGATCTCAAGGCTCTTTGTACCTGTGCTATTGCTGGCGATGAGGAGCAGATAGTCCCCCTGATGGAAGGGCGCATCCGGCTCACTGCCCATCTTCGTCCCCGTCTGGGTGACTTGCTTGACCCAAGCGGTATTCGTGACATAGGTGCCCGGGATGACCGCAGGCCCTGCGTGGGTGGTGCGGAGCTCGGCTGGCTGGCGATAGGCATAGGCTACGGCATAGTTCTTCGAGCCATTCACGCCATGCCCGACAGCACTATTGAACTGGTCGGGGAAGAGAGAGGTGAAGGTCGTCTTCGTCTGGTCGGAGTAGGCGAAGCCCATCCACGTGCGCAGTGCGGGTGCATTGCTACAGGCGAAGGAGTAGCTCCCGCTATAGAAGGTCGAGGAGATGAAGTCGGAGCCCCCAGCTTCCTGCTCGCCGTACCACGCCGTCTCAGGCTCGAGGCCGAGATCGTCGAAGGTAGCGATAGCAGGCTTCCCACCCGAGACCTTGAGGAGGAGCTGGCTCTTCACCTTCTGCTCCCAGGCATCGGTCACCTCGAGCGTCAGGTGCTGGGTGCGCTCAGCCTTTATGCTGTAGGTCGCTTCCTTCCCTACGACCACCCCTGCTGCGGTACGCCATACATAGGAGTAGGGCCATACACCGCCCTCGGCATCATGCTGGAGAGCGATGGTCTCACCAGCGCGAGAGGTGAAGGTCTTCGGGGTGAGGTGGAGTGGCTGTGGCTCGGCGGTGAAGTCATCGATACCTGCCTTGCCTTCGCTTTGGATGGTGAGCTCGGTGAGTTCGCCGAGGTCACGCAGACTGACGTAGCGCCATACGCCGCCCGTCGAGGGAAGAGTCTTCGTCTGATCGCCATCGGCTCCACCCTTAGCCGTGAGGCGTACGGGTACATCACTCTGTAGGTAGAAGCCCGTGAGCTTGGTGGGTGCTGTAGTGTGCGTGGGGGTGATGGTCACCGTGCTACTACATTCGAGGGCGCGATGGCTCCCCGTCGTGTAGGGCTTCTGAGGCTCGTAGACCTTCCCGCCTACGAAGCGATAGGTACCGCTGACGAAGTCACTCGTGCCGATGGCTACGCTCTCGAAGTCTGCCACCTCCGAGGGGAGGGCATCGGTAGAGAAGTCGTAGGTGAGGGCTGCTGAGGCGAACTGCCCCGACAGATTGCGAGGGAGGAGGTAGAGGCGATAGGCCGAGTGCCCATCGAGTGCGGGAAGGGTGACGCGGCTGACCTGATTAGGGTAGAGATTGACCTGCAGCGTCGAGGCCTTGAGAGCCTCTAGCGTAGGAGCCGTATCCGACTGCTTGAGCGCCAGGCAGAAGAACTGCCCGAAGTCGGTGGACTTGATCTCCAGCACGGGATGATCCGCCGTGAGGTTGAGGGGCTTGGGATAGCCCGTGGCCAGTGCGGGGAAGCCGTGCGTCGTCGCTTCGTAAGCCCCGACGGCGGCATCCGTAGTGGGGTGCTTCGTGCCGACGATATCGGTAGGTACCTCAGGGAGAGCACGCGCGAAGGTCAGCGTACTGAACTCCTGTGGGAGGAGGCTCTCACGAGGAGCTGCGAAGTCCACTCGTGCGATGCGGCTCGAGGTGTCCTTCATGCGGCTCGTCCATTCGGCGAGGTCAAGGGCGCTATCTCCGAGCAGTGCGAAGTCGCTGCCTGCCGTGTAGCTTACGTTGTCAGTGAAGGTAGGATCGACGAGCGTGATCTTTGTCGTGGTCTTGTAGATAGAGCCAGGAGTGAGATTCTGCCAGAGGTTGTTCTTCACCTCGAGCTTTGAGATGGTACCCTGCTTGCGCGAATGCAAGTAGACAGGTGCCGTGGACTTGTCGGTGCGAGTGCCTGAGATGAGGACGGAGTTGTGCAGGAGCTTGATGTCCGTGAGGTTCTCATCGGTGAAGTAGAAGGCGTAGACCTCACGGAGGCTCTGCGGTGCATCGAGGATGATCTCATTCGAGGCGAAGAGGCTGGACTTGTGCTCGATCTGCGCATGCTCTGTAGTGCGTCTGAGGTAGATGGCTTGTACAGCGGTCGTCGTCTCGGAGAAGTCCGTGAGGTGGATACGGTTCCCGACGACGCTCACCCCTTCGCCGAGAGTGAGGTCCATCGCCTGATAGTCGCGTGCCGCCTTACCCGAGGCGAGAATGCGGTTGGCGCGTACGGTCATGTCGGGGATACAGCGCAGGTAGATACTCTTCGAGCCTTGCCCCTCGAGCGTGTTGCCCTCGATGGTGATGACGCGCTGTGTGGGGAGTGCGACGTTCGACAGTCCGTCGGCATAGATCGCGCTGTACCCGCCGATGAGGTGCGAGTTGCTTAGGGTGAGGAAGTCGTTGTTGGGCGAAGGCTGGTTGCCGCGTGCCGTGCGGATGAGTGCCATGTCGCCCTCGTTGTACAGTGTGGTGCGGGGCGCAGAGAGCTCACAGTCGTCGATGGTGAGATGCTGGCTACCATTGCGGACGAGTAGGAGTGCTGGTGCGTCACTCTTCTCTGACGTGAAGGTAAGCGCGCGGAGTGTGACGTAGTCTGCCCCTTCGACGTTGAAGTAACCAGGCTTGTTGTCGCCGTAGTCTACCTTGCGATAGTGGGTGTTGGTGAGCGTCACTTCGCCACGACGACCCGAGATAGGCTCGATGGTGAGGGTGTTTGTCTCGGACAGCCCTGCGATATCGGGCAGGGAGAGTGCCTCGTCATAGGTGCCAGCACTGAGGAGTAGGCGCACGGGACCATCGACACCACGGCTGACAAGATCCTGGATGGCGGTGGTGAGGGTGGTGTAGTGCATGCCTCTGCGCTCGCCGATGGTGAAGTCTCCGTGCATGCCTTCGTGGAGGTCGATGGCTACTGTCGGGGGCGTCGTGATCGCACGCTCCTCACCGCCTGCCGTGATGCTACGGGGTGTGATGGTGATGCGGGCGCCTGCTGGAGCGGTGGCGTCTACATCAGCTGCGAGGAAGAAGTAGTACGTGCCAGGCTTGTGGTAGTCGGTCGTGCCCGAGAAGCGCTCCCCGCCCGTGGCGTAGAGCTTCGCTGTAGAGAAGGCTTCGGAGGTCTCAGTGGCGTAGAGGTTGAGCTTTGCCCAAGCGCTGATGCCATGAGCAAAGAAGGGGGCAAAGTCAATGTGCTCGATGCTCAGCGCGCCTTGGTCTCCCGTGACGGTGACGGCGAGCTTCATCAGAGGGACGTCCTTAGCACCCCTCATCAGGCGGGCATCTTGGATCGCTTCGGCCTTGACCTCCGTGACGTGCAGCGGGATGGGGCGCTCGGAGCTGACCTCGATATCCCAGCCATCATCGCTGGTCTTGCTGGTGAAGGTCACTGTCATCGAGCCGTCGGGTGCGGTGGAGATGAGCTCGGGGAGGTCGCGCTTGTAGCCTGAGAGCTTGGTGATGAGCTTGTCTTCGTTGGCTTCCTTCCCGTGGTAGAAGCTGAGGTAGTCTACACGACCGAGGCGGAGCTGGCGTATGCGGCAGTGGATGACTTCACCCGCACGAGGGACGAAGTGTACAGTGCCGGTGAAGGAGCGCGGGTACTTCCCCGTGGGTCCGCCATTATCATAGAAGGAGAGTGGGTTGGTGACTTCAATAGTCGTCTCTCCGGCTGCCATCGAGAGGAGATTGCGGGTGATGCGTCCTCCTTCGGGGTCGGGGCTCTCAATGGAGACGGTCTCTCCTGAGAGTGTGATCTCGGGGAGAGCGAGGTCAAGCGTCAGACCTGCTGCGACGCCCTGGGCGATGTCGGCAGCTATGTAGTAGTAGCTCTTGCGCTCGGGGAGTGTCTGAGCTGCCGTAAGAGGCAGGGTGAGGGTCGTCTCACCTGTGGGCGTGACGGAGCCAAGAAGCTTGGCTGAGCTGTAGGCCTTGGGGCTTGAGAGGGCGTAGAGGTAGAGCTTGGAGAAGGCTTGAGGTGCGCCCTTGAGCTGGAGCTTGATGGCCTCCAGCTTCTTGGGCTGAAGGCTGCCCTTCGTCTCAAGCGTGAGATCGAGGAACTCCAGACCAGTAGCACCTACGGGCGCTTCGGCTGTGGAGGCCTGCGCGACCGTAGCCGAGACGAGTACCATAGGCTGGGGCTGCTGGCTGCGTACGGTAGCCTGCCAGCCTGACTTCTGTCGGCCTGGGATGCTCTCCTTGGGATTGAAGACGACGGTCAGTGCACCGTCCGAGCTCGTCGAATGGATGAGCTTAGGCCCGCCCGCATTCATCGTCTCTTCGTCAAGGCGCCATAGGAGCTTGCCCGTACGCCCCTGACCAGCGTAGATCTCGAAGACCGCCTTCGTCCCATACTTACTCTTCTCGTAGAGGACATCGAAGGACTGGAAGTCCAGCTCGACTACCTCGCCTGTCTTGGCTGGGAGGAAGGTCGTGACTTGGTCGGTATTGCCTGGGGCATAGCGCCCAGCGCTCATCGTCGGAGCGAAGGTCCAGTCCGAATATACGGTGATGACCTGGGGTTGACCCTCGCGGCTGCGGCAGACGTTGTCGAGGATATATGGGGTAGGGGTGGGGAGGTTGAGCTGCTTCGTCTCGCCTGAGAGGACTGCGGTGCGTGCGGTGAGGCTGAGCTGATCGCCCGTGTGAGCCTTGGCAGAGATGTCGCCCGTGAGGAGGAAGGTGTTGTCTCCGTAGTTCAGCTCGAGGGGAGCGGAGAGCTGGAGGCGCACCTGATCGCCCGTGACGGTCGCCTCGCCTATGCGGTTGGTGGTGAGGGCTTGCTCGCCACGATAGAGGATAAGACGCTCCAGGGCGCCTGTGCTCGTGCCTTGGGTGGAGAGCTCCAGCTCTGAGAGGGTGAGGGCGGGGCTCACGCCTTCGGTGTGGAGGGTGAGAAGTAGAAGGGGCTTGTCGTGCTCACCTGCCGCGCTCTTTACCTTCTCTGTGGGAGAGGTCGCCGAGGCTGAGGCGAAGGTCATCGGCTCGGGTGTGATGGCCTCGACGCGTGCGACGAAGCCGTCCTGCGGAGTCCCCGTGACGCTCTTCAGTGAGACGGTCAGTGAGCCATCGTCCTCGCTGGAGATGAGGCTGATGGGCGTCTGCTCGTTGAGGAGCTCGCGCAGAAGCTTGGTTGAGGAGGTGCTGCGCCCGTTGTAGACGCGTAGTAGGTCGTTCTTCGGCTTGTAGGTATGGAAGAGCTTAAGGCTGGTGAAGGTCACCCGTATGCGCTGTCCCGCTTGCTTGGGGACGAAGGTCACGTAGCCCTCAAAGTTGGGACTGATCTTTTTCGTGGGCCCACCATCGTCGTAGAAGTCAAGTCCTGTGCTTCCTACTATGACCTCACGAGGCCCTGGTACCATATAGACGGAGCCCTCAGGCTCGGCCGGTACGGGGGTATCATCGGAGGTCTTGGCTACGCTCTTCACTTCGGCTGTCCAACCCTTACCTGCGGGGTTGGCTCCGATGAAGACGAAGGTCAGCGCCCCATCAGCTGTCGTGGAGTGGAAGACATGACGGGAGAGATCACTGCCTCGGAGTACATAGAGCTCGGGGACATTCGGCTTGGTGTAGGTGATCTCATCATCTTCGTCGCCCCCTTCGCTCTTGACGAGCTCTTGCTTCCCCTCGTAGACATAGAGGGTGGCCTGCTTGAGATCAAGCTCGGAGAAGTCGACCTCGATAGCTTCCCCATACTTGGGAGTGAAGGTGACGGCGGCGATGCCCAGAGGGTGGGCATTCTTAGTTGGCCCGCCTGAGTCATAGAAGGTCTCTGTCGTCACGACTTGCTTCGTCTCGTGCCGCCCGTAGATAGCTGGCATGTGCACCTGGGCGCTAAGTCCCAGCTGAGAGAAGAAGACGCACAACAAGAACAGCGGTAAAAGACGTCTCATCGGCGTTGGTTGTAAGGAGAGTTAATCAAGTGTCAAGGCATAGACTTGGGAAAGTCCGGTCTTGGTCTTTGGTTTTATACGGAGCAAACTTACGGAGAATTGTGGAGATAGTCAAAGGGACGGGCTTCTGCAAACAGCCCCGAGGAGGATATCAAGGTGCCATCCTCTCGATACAGCCCTTGCGATATGTGGCCTCATGATTGTAGAGGTGTGTAGGCAAGGCTCGGGAGGTCGCTGTGCAGACGACTACAGGTCTGTGCTCAGACGACTATTAGTCTGGAGTCGAACGACTATTGTAGGCCGTTGCTCTGCGTAGGGATAAAAGTTGTGGACGAGTGGCAGAAAAGTTTGGGCTACGTACGTGGCTCTAATATCTACGTACGTGGATATTTGGATTTATGTGCCTGGTCTTTAAGACTACGTACATAGATGCGGAAAAAGCACTACATAAAGGCGCTTTTTTCTTCACGAGAAGGACACTTGTAGCTCCGCTTCTTATCACTGCGAAGCAGTGGAATGTGTCGAGAAAGAGGTCAATAAGAGAGCTAAAGTTCTTAAAAATAGTGTACCTTTGTAAGCCTTTGTCCAGCCGTATGCATAGCGGAATGGGCGGAAAGAGTGCGCAATAAGTATTAACAATCATAGATTTATAAGGAACTAAATGAGCAAGTACGTAGGGAATCTTATCCCCCACACCTTCTTCGTGACGAAGGGGAGCGGTGAGTCGGATCTGGAACTTCACGCTGGGTCATACCACATGGCTCTGCATGATGCTGGGATCTCTGACTTTAATATCATGGTCTATTCGTCCGTGCTGCCCGCTACGGCACACATCGCTTCGATGGATGAGATCGACCTGCCTCCCTTCGGCTCTGAGCTGAAGACCATCCTGGCTGTATCGCACGGTCAGCAGGACGAATTCGTCTCTGCAGGTGTCGTCTACGCATGGATGTATGCTGATGAGAACTTCGATAAGAAGGTCGGTGGTCTGGTTTGTGAAGTCAGCGGCCGCTACCGCATCGAGGAGCTCGAAGCTCGTCTGATCCGTGTGATCAACGACCTGCACCAGAAGACCTATGGTCACTACTACCTCGGCGAACTGAACTTCGTCACCGAAGGGATCACGATCGAGAAGCGCTATGGTACGGCTCTGGCTGGTCTGTGCTTCATCGACTTCCAGCAGCCCGAAGTAGAGCCCGTAGAGCGTCACTTCTAAGCGACCTCTCGCTCTCACCTGCGACTTCACGATAGAGTCGCACGGACATAAAAGCCACGAGCTTCAGCCCCACCAAGCGTGGGATGCTGAAGCTCGTGGCTTTTCTATGTAGTCGGGTAGCGAGGGCTACCGCAGAATGGCTTAGAGGATGTTGAGTACCTGTTCCTTGATCTGCTCAAGCTCGTCCTTCATCTTGACGACGAGCTGCTGCATCTCGGCTTGGTTGCTCTTCGAGCCCATTGTATTGATCTCACGACCGATCTCCTGTGCGATGAAGCCAAGGGTCTTACCCTGACCAGGCTGATCGGCGTTGAGTACCTCGATGAAGTAGCTGAGGTGATGTGCCAGACGTGACTTCTCTTCGTTGATGTCGAGCTTCTCGATGTAGTAGATCATCTCCTGCTCGAGGCGGGAGTTGTCATAGCCACCCTGAGGGGCGATCTTCGCGAGACCCTCTTCGAGACGCTGACGGATAGCGGCGATGCGCTCAGCTTCGGGGAAGGTGATCTCCTCAAGCAGTGCGCTGATCTTCGCGATACGTGAGGCACAGACCTCGTGGAGCATCTTACCTTCCTGCAGGCGGAAGGCTTGTAGCTCCTCTACAGCCTGACGGGTGGTGGCGCGGACGACGTCCCACTCCTCCTTGCTGACCTCGGTCGTGCGGCTACTTTCGCTATCCATGACGCCAGGCAGACGCAGCAGGGCGACGGGGTCAATGGGGAAGTCCAGCCCCGACTCCGTGCGGAGCGTCTGGAGCTGATGGACGTACCCGAGGAGAGCTTCCTTGTTGATGGGGGTAGTGTTGCCCTCGAGGGCGTCATCCTCCATTGTGATGGAGAGGTCGATCTTACCGCGCTGCAGGCGGTCGGTGATCAGAGAGCGGAGCTCCAGCTCGCCCTCGCGGTAGATGGAGGCAATGCGTGCCGAGAGGTCGGCCTGCTTGCTATTGAGTGACTTGATGGCGACGGTGATGGTGCGGCTACCGAAGCGTGCCGAGGCCTTCCCGAAGCCAGTCATGGAGTGTATCATACGGGTCTTTGCTTTTATTCGCGGGCAAACATACGAAATATTCGTGAGTTAGCCCGCCCAGACTCACGCTGTGAGCGCCTTAGAAGAGGATACCGAACTTGAGAGATACCCCGCCCGAGCTACCCCAGTACTTGTCGAAGTAGCGGCTGGAGTTGAACTCCTGATAAGCGTAACCCAAGCTGATCGTGAAGCGGTTGACGACGATCCCCCCTGAGAGTGCGAAGTAGAAGCCGTGCAGCCCTGAGTGAGTAAGGCCGATGGAGTACCCAGGCTTTATGTCGAGGAAGGGCTTGACGACGGAGTTCGTGGGGAGCGTCGCACGGAAGTTCACAAAGAGGGGAAGCATCCAGAAGGCGTCGCGGTGCTTGTGAGAGAAGTAGCCATTGAAGCCCAAGCCCCCACCGAGGTAGATCGTGGGGCTGACGAGCGTACCGAAGGAGCCGAGTAGCTCCATACGCCCCAGACGGTCGGCGGAGGTAAAGCCGAGCTCCAGCGTCCCGGAGTAGTAGGGGGCTGAGCCGCCACCATAATAGCCTCGGCGACGTGGTGCGGCCTCGGCGAAGCTCATCAGGTAGTCGCTCTCCGTGCTGACGGGAGCATCGGTGAGCTCTACAGTAGGCTCCTCGTGCTGTGTGCTGATGGTCGTGAGTGCTTGGCTCTCGACGGACTGCGCCTGTGCCCCGATGCTCATCGAGTAGAAGAGGAGGGCAGCGGTGAAGATCATCTTCTTCATGTGTGGTGTCTTGTTAGCAGTGAAGTGTCTTACGCTCCCTAAATGCCCGAGCAGAGCAAAGGCTGGAGCGGGAGACACGTGTACCATTAAAACGAGCGCACTTCCCCGCTCGGTATGTGAGCCTCCCTCTTGTTCTTGTCTTTGAGGCGTTTGAATGCCCTCGGATGATGCTGCTTTTATAGGCGCTGGAGCGGTAGCACGGGGGATTGTTGTACTTTTGGGCACCGCTCCCACGACGGGAGACGGCAGGAAACGACTTCATCCAAGAGCAGGTAAGCCGATGGCAAAGCAACAAAAGTGGTACGTCGTCTGGGCGGGACACGAGCCTGGGGTCTATGAGACCTGGGCGGAATGTCAGCGCCAGACGCAGGGCTATCCCAAGGCCCTCTTCAAGTCCTTCGAGAGCCGTAGTGAGGCTCTGCGAGCCTATGAAGAGGGCTTTCAGGGCTTCTCCCGTCGCCACCGTGCCCCCTCGGGGATGGAGAGTAGCACAGAGGCTCCCATCGAGGAGGCGCTCGCTGTCGATGCTGCCTGCTCGGGCAATCCAGGTGTGATGGAGTACCGCGGCGTGTACCTACCTTCGCGTCGGGTCATCTTCGAGATGGGCCCCTTCCCCAAGGGAACGAATAACATCGGGGAGTTCCTCGCCATCGTGCATGCGCTGGCGCTCATCGAGAAGCAGGGGCTCTCGCAGCTCGTCATCTACTCCGACAGCCAGACGGCCCTCGGGTGGGTGCGCAAGAAGCGCTGCAAGACCCTTCTAGAGCGCACGGCCGAGACGGCTCAGCTCTTCGACCTCATCGAGCGTGCTGAGCGCTGGCTCCAGACGCATACCTACACGACACCCTTGTATAAGTGGGATACCGTCCGCTGGGGCGAGATCCCCGCCGACTACGGTCGCAAGGGCTAAGCACCTTATTTCTTCCGGCACTATTTATACCTTTGTAGGCGAAGTCCATGGACACTTCGCCCGTGGACGTATGGCTTGCCCCTCTATAATACCAAGAGGAGCGCCCCTATGATGCGCATGAATAGCTCAAGTATTCCGCTCTTTTCCCGAGCGCTACCCCTGATAGGAGCACCCACTTCTACGTGTAGGTGCCCCGATCCCTACGCATCTACTCCTTAGGTCTAAGCCACAATTCACAATACCTCTAACACTAACTCACAAAACTCACAGCACATGGATGTATTAGGGTTCGTCAAAGAGTTCAACGGAATTCTTTGGAACAGCTTCCTGATGTACGCCCTCCTCGGCGTCGGCATCTTCTACACCATCTATCTCGGCTTCCCACAGATCCGCCACTTCAATCTGGCGATGAAGTATGCTTTCGGCCCCGCTATGCAGCGGAAGAAGGGCGAGGAAGGTAACTCCAAGGTCAACTCCTTCCAAGCTCTCGCCACCGCCGTGGCTGCCCAAGTCGGTACGGGGAACGTAGCGGGTATCGCCACCGCCATCTCCATGGGTGGTGTCGGCTCGATCTTCTGGATGTGGATCTCCGCCATCCTCGGTATGGGGACGATCTTCTCCGAAGCCGTCTTAGCGCAGAAGTATCGTGAGGTCCGTCCCGGTGGAGCTATCGGGGGCCCCGCCTTCTATATCCGCAAAGGCCTCGGGCTCAAGTGGCTGGCACTCTTCTTCTCAATAGCCTTCATTACCTACGTGGGCTTCACGGGAAGTATGGTGCAGGCGAACTCCATCACGGTCGCGCTGACGACGGCCTTTGATATCGAGCCTTGGGTCGTCGGTGTGGGTATCGCACTCATCGTCGGTATCGTGATCGTCGGGGGGCAGAAGCGCATCACCACGGTCGCTGAGCTCGTCGTGCCCTTCATGGCTATCGCCTATATCTTGGGTTCGCTCGTCATCATGTGCATCTATTTCGACCAGATCCCCCAGGCCTTTGCTGAGGTCTTTAGAGAAGCCTTCTCTACGAAGGCCGCTGCTGGGGGGGCTGCTGGTATCGCGATGAAGTATGCCATCCGCTATGGGGTCGCTCGTGGCCTCTTCTCCAACGAGGCAGGTATGGGTACTTCGCCCCACGCTCATGCTATGGCCGAGGTGAAGGACCCTGCGATGCAGGGCTTCGTAGCGATGTCGGGTGTCTTCATCACGCTCCTCATCTGCACCTCTACGGCGCTGGTCATCCTCCTCACGGGTGCCCATAAGCAGGCTGGACTCGAGTCGACAGCGATTACGCAGGAGGCCTTCGATATGGTCTTTGGTAAGGCCGGTATCATCTTCCTACAGGTGAGTATCTTCTTCTTTGCCTTCACGACGATCATCGGGAACTATATCTTCGGTGAGATGAATGTCCGCTCGCTCTTCGGCAAGGTCGGGGTCTATGTCTTCCGCGCAGTGGTCATCGGCTCGGTCTTCGTCGGGGCGATCTTCGCTGTGACCTTCGTGTGGGAGATCACCGACACAGTCACAGGGCTGATGGTCATCCCGAATATCATCGCCCTCATCTTCCTCGCTCCACAGACAAAGGCAGCCTACAAGAACTTCCTCAAGAAGCGCTCTGCAGGTGAGCTTGACTAAGAAGCAATCCCCATAAACAGCGAGCGGGCACCCCACCATCGGTGGGGTGCCCGCTCGCTGTTTATAGCTATGCGTGGAGTGCGCTACACGATGAGCTGCCTGAGACAAGCGGCGCAGAGGCGAACGTCACGCAGGCCCTTCTGGCGGAAGCGCACGTGGACGGCTGGCTGGTGTAGGTAGAGGTAGCCGAAGAGTTCGCTGAGCTTAGGGTAAGCCGCTTCACCCGAAGCACGGCGCTTGAAGCCTAAGACTCGCCCGCGCTCCATCGTGCAGAGGGTGGGTAGTGCCTCCAGCGAAGCTGTCGGAAGCCCTACGGCTTCCAGCTCTGAGAGGACGAGGGTACGATGAAAGCGAACGTTGTGCGCGACGAGTACTTTCGCCTCACTCACGGCTTGGAGCAAGCGCTCCAGTGCGGGGCGTAGCTCCTCGCCCTCACACTCCATCTGCTCCGTCGTGATGCCGTGCAGGGCGGTAGCCTCCTCTGTTATGGAGGCGCTACGACGGATGAGGTGCGTCTCCTCAGAGAGGCAGGCACCTGTAGCGTCCAGCACCTGCCACGAGAGGAGGATAATCGGCGAGGGGGCGAACTCTATCCCTACCTCCTCTTCGTGGAGGATGTCCTGCGTCTCGGTATCGAGGACGAGGTAGTGGGGGAGGGCTTCTCTTGGAGCAGGGCTATCAAAGAGTGGGGACGAATCGACATCGACCTCTACAGCGATAGGTGCGTCCTGTCGCTGTAGAGGTCGATGTGTATGTGCCGAGCGGAGAAGCTCCGAGCGGCGCTGAAGGCCCCATCTCAAGAGAAGCTGCAGGAGTACCAGCGCAAGAGGTACCAGAAGCAGAAGGAGTGGGGCAAGGCGCATAAGGCTTACTTCTTAGGGAAGAGGAAGGCACGGCTACGCTCGGCGGCGGCCTTTGCCCAGTCCTCAGGGAGGAAGCGCCAGTTCTTCGGGTCTACGGGGCGGACGACCTTGTGACGGCGGAAGAATTCTGCTAAGTAATAGGACTGGTCGTGCGAGGTAGCGCCGACGATACGCTTCGGCAGGTCTTCCTTCGCGATGCCAGCACCCGTGGTGAGCATACCTCCAGCACCACCAGCACGGTAGGAGTTGACGGCTACACGATAGGTGCGGTCGAGGTCGAAGGGCTCGCTATGCCCCGTGAGGCGGAGGATCGTCACACGCTCGCCCTCGGGCTTGGAGAGGTCGACAGTGTAGTCGATGCCTTGCGCCGCGCTGTAGTTGTAGGGCGGTACGAAGGTCTTATACTTGTCCGTCGGCTGTGCTCCAGTGCGCAGGCGGATGAGCCCGCCATCTTCGGTGATGGAGGTCGCTGCCCAGCCTGCATAAGAGTACTCAAGGTAGCCACGTATCTCACGACCTGTGAGCTGCATAGCGTAGAGGAAGTTGGAGAAGGGACAGAACTTAAAGAGATCACGTACATAGACCTTGCCTGCGGGGAGGACGGCAGAGGTCTTCAGCGGTGCGGCAAAGGAGATCTCTGCATTCACCGACTCGAGCTGCATACGGTGGATGACATCCATATAGGGTGTCGTACCGAAGAGCGCATCTTCGCCACGCACCTCGGAGGCCAGCTCACCGACTTCAGTAGCCAGATAGTCGTTCACTGCAGCATACTCCTGGGCGAAGTGGCGGAGGAAGACCGAGTCTGGCTCTACACCCTCAAGTGAGATGAAGGAGGGGACGAGCTGCTTAGAGACGACGCGACCACCTTCCTTGCGCACGGTGATCTGGATGTCCGCGACACGATCGAGGTGGTTAGCGGGATTGATGAGAAGGACGGAGTCCGTCGTGCTTCCCTCAGGGCGGATCCACTCCAGCTCCTGACGGTGGTCGTGGCCAATGAGCAGGAGGTCAATGCCCATACCCTTATTCGCCAGCGCACGGCCAGCATTCTCGAGGTAATCGGGGTTGTCATTCTCCAGCCCGGAGTGCATCAGTACGACGAGGAGGTCAGGCTTCTCGCGCTGCTGGATGAGGGGTACCCAGTGTGCAGCCGAGGTGAGGATATCGTCAAAGTGAAGTCCTTCCCAGAGATGGGCAGGTACCCACTGAGGGATAGCTGGCGTCGTGAAGCCTAAGACGGCTACACGGAGCCCAGCACGGGTGAAGACGTGATAGGGCTTGAAGTAAGGCTCGCCCGTCTTGTCGGAGATGATGTTCGCTGCGATGAGGGGGAACTTACACTCGCGTCCCCACTTGTCGAAGACGCTATGCCCAGGCTCGATGTCGTGGTTGCCCATGGCGACTGCATCGTAGCCGAGGTAGTTCATCGCCGAGGAGACGATGTGTGTCGAGAGGGTGTCGACGTAGTTGTAGTAGTACGTCGGGGGCTCACCCTGCAGGAGGTCACCAGCGTCCAGCAGCAGGGTCTCGGGGTCCGTACGACGGATCTCACGCAGTACCGTCGAGAGACGTGACATGCTCCCCGTACCTGGGCGGTCATTGAGGAAGTCATAGGGGAAGATATTCCCGTGGACGTCTGTGGTGTGGAGGATACGGAGCTTGTGCTGCGTGACACGGGGCGTCTTCTGCGCCCATGCTACGGAGCCTAAGAGGAAGAAGAGGACGAGTACCCCTGCCCAGCGCACTGGGCTAAGGATACTCGTCTTGAGAGAGCTATTCATGTAAGTGGGTTCTTGGTCTGAATAAACAGGGGAGGGGCGAAGCCTTACTTGACTTCGCTACCAGGGGTGATCGGGCCCTGAGGCGTGATCACGCGGAGCTGCCCCGTCGTGCGATCGGCTGCGGAGAGGATCATCCCCTGCGACTCGATGCCACGGAGCTTACGTGGAGGGAGGTTGGCGATGAAGCAGACCTGCTTGCCTACCAGCTCCTCGGGAGCGTAGTGCTCAGCGATACCAGAGACGATCGTGCGGCCACCCAGACCATCGTCGATGCGGAACTGCAGGAGCTTGTCGGCCTTAGGCACCTTCGTGCACTCGGTGACGGTACCCACGCGAATGTCCAGCTTGAGGAAGTCCTCGAAGTCGATATTCTCAGCGATGGGGGCTGCGTGATCTTCGGCAGCCTCGTTGGCTTCCTTCGTCGCCTGCAGCTTCTGGATCTGAGCCTCGATGACGTCATCCTCGATCTTCTCGAAGAGGAGGCTGGCCTCGCCGAGCGTGTGTCCAGCTTCGATGAGGTCGCTACGGCCGAGGTCGGTCCAAGCGGGGAGGTCGATGGCAAGCATCTTGCAGAGCTTCTCGCTGCTCATCGGCAGGAAGGGCGCGAAGGCAATGGCGAGGTTAGCCGTGATCTGCAGGGAGATATTGAGAATCGTGGCGACACGCTCCATATCGGTCTTCGCCAGCTTCCAAGGCTCGGTGTCGGCGAGGTACTTGTTGCCAAGGCGTGCCAGATTCATCGCTTCCTTGAGGGCTTCACGGAAGTGGAAGTTGTCCAGCTCACGCTCGATGGCGGCACGGACGGTAGAGAGCTCTGCGAGGGTCTCGCGGTCGAAGTCGGTCAGCGCACCGAGAGCGGGAACCTTCCCGTCGAAGTACTTCGAGGTGAGGACGAGAGCACGGTTCACGAAGTTACCGAAGACAGCTACCAGCTCATTGTTGTTGCGTGCCTGGAAGTCACGCCACGTGAAGTCGTTGTCCTTCGTCTCGGGGGCATTGGCCGTGAGGACGTAGCGCAGGACGTCCTGCTTACCGGGCAGATCCTCGAGGTACTCATTGAGCCAGACGGCCCAGTTGCGGCTCGTGGAGATCTTGTCGCCCTCGAGATTGAGGAACTCATTGGCGGGGACGTTCTCGGGGAGGATGTAGGAGCCTTCGGCACGGAGCATCGCAGGGAAGACGATGCAGTGGAAGACGATGTTGTCCTTGCCGATGAAGTGCAGGAGGCGCGTGTCTTCGCTCTTCCACCACTTCTCCCAGCTGTCGGGCAGGAGTTCCTTCGTATTGGAGATATAGCCGATGGGCGCATCGAACCACACGTAGAGCACCTTGCCCTCGGCACCCTCTACGGGTACGGGGATGCCCCAGTCGAGGTCACGGCTCACAGCACGGGGCTGCAGGCCTCCGTCGAGCCAGCTCTTACACTGCCCGTAGACATTGCTCTTCCACTCCTTGTGGTCCTCGAGGATCCACTGCTTGAGGAAGGGCTCGTGCTTGTCAAGGGGCAGATACCAGTGCTTTGTCTTGCGGAGCTCAGGCGTAGCGCCGGAGATAGCGCTCTTGGGGTGGATGAGGTCGGTGGGGTTCAGCGTCGAGCCACAGGACTCACACTGGTCACCATAGGCGCGCTCATTCTGACAGCGAGGGCAGGTACCCGTGATGTAGCGGTCCGCGAGGAACTGCTTGGCCTCGGGGTCGTAGTACTGCTCGCTCTCTTCTTCGATGAAGCCGCCCTTATCGTAGATGGTTCGGAAGATCGAAGAGGCAAGCTCACGGTGCGTGGCGCTCGTCGTACGGCCGTAGATATCGAAGGTGATACCGAAGTCAGCGAATGACTTGCGGATGATCCCGTCGTAGCGGTCGACGATATCCTGTGGGGTCACGCCTTCCTTCTTAGCCTTGATCGCGATGGGCACACCATGCTCGTCGCTACCACAGACGAAGAGCACCTCCTCTCCCCGGAGGCGCAGGTAGCGGGCATAGATATCAGAGGGGATGTACACACCTGCCAGGTGGCCGATGTGCACGGGGCCGTTCGCATAAGGCAGGGCGGCGGTGATGAGGGTACGCTTGAAGTTCTTCTCCATCTATATTCTTTCTATCTAAGCACCATACGAAGGGGTAGGACGGATAAAAGTCCTACCCCTCGGCACGCATGATGCGGTATATTACTTATTCTTCTCAATGAGGCGCTCCTGCCAAGCCCAAGCAGAGCGGAGCGTGTCGGCGAGGGATTCCTTAGCTTCCCAGCCGAGGATGGTGTTGGCCTTCGTGGGGTCAGCCCAGACCTTCTCGATGTCGCCTTCGCGGCGGCCGACGATCTTGTGGGGGACCTTCACGCCCGTGACAGCCTCGAAGGTGCGGATGAGCTCCAGCACGCTGACGCCACGGCCGGTACCGATGTTGAAGGTCTCCAGAGGCTCGCTGCCCTTGGAGTCGTCCAGCATACGCTCGATAGCGATGACGTGGGCCTTCGCCAGGTCGACGACATTGATGTAGTCGCGGATGCAAGAGCCGTCGGGGGTGTTGTAGTCATCACCGAAGACGCTGAGCTGCTGACGGATGCCAGCGGCGGTCTGCGTCAGGTAGGGGATGAGGTTCTGAGGCACACCATTGGGGAGCTCACCGATGAGTGCAGAGGGGTGAGCACCGATGGGGTTGAAGTAGCGCAGGCGGATGACCTTGTAGGGTACACCAGCGTAGACTACGTCGTTGAGGATCTCTTCATTGATCTGCTTCGTGTTGCCGTAGGGTGAGAGGGCTACCTGGATAGGAGCTTCCTCGGTGACGGGCAGGATCTCGGGCTGGCCGTAGACGGTGCACGATGAGGAGAAGACGATCCCCTTAGTGCCGTGGCGCTGCATAGCCTCGAGGAGGACGATCAGTGAGAGCAAGTTATTCTTGTAGTAGAGCAGAGGCTTCTGTACGGATTCGCCGACAGCCTTGCTCGCAGCGAAGTGGATCACGCCCTGGATCGAGGGATGAGCCGTGAAGATGCGCTCGATAGCTGCCTCGTCATTGCAGTCAGCCTCGTAGAAGATGGGGCGAATGCCGGTGATCGCTTCGATGCCATCAAGGACCTCGATATTGGAGTTCGACAGGTTGTCAATGCTGACGACCTGATAGCCAGCTTGGATCAGTTCGACGGTGGTGTGAGAGCCGATGTAGCCGGTACCGCCAGTGACGAGAATGGTTCCTTTCATTGTCTTACTTTGTGGAGTCTATTATAATGTAGTGTTGATTTCTTCGATGTAGCCGAGGAGCTCGTCACGCCCCATACGCTCCTCCGAGGAGGTGACGAAGATCGGGGGGAGCTCCTCCCACTCTTCGTGAAGCTTGGCCTTGTAGGCCTCGATGTTGGCTGCGAGACGACCCTTGCTGAGCTTGTCGGCCTTCGTGAAGACCAGAGCGAAGGGGACGCCTTCCTCACCCAGCCATTGGATGAACTCGAGGTCGATCTTCTGAGGATCGTGTCGGCAGTCCAGGAGCACGAAGAGCAGTACCAGCTCCTTGCGCTCCAGTACGTAGTCCTCGATCATGCGTCTCAGGCTATCGCGGCTGTCCTTGCCGAGGCGGGCATAGCCGTAGCCGGGGAGGTCGACGAGGTACCACGCATCGTTGATGATGAAGTGGTTGATGAGCTGCGTCTTCCCAGGCTTCTGCGAGGTCATAGCCAGCCCCTTGCGTGCGGTGAGCATATTGATGAGCGAAGACTTCCCGACATTGGAGCGCCCGATGAAGGCGTATTCGGGGAGTCCCGTCGTTGGGCACTTCTCCACGCGACTATTGCTGATGACGAACTCTGCAGACTTGATGACCATAGGCTTTATTACGCTTATCTCGTGGCTACAAAGATACGGCTAAAGAAGCAAATAGCTACATCTCGGCCAGCTACCCTTCAGGGCTGACGCATCAAAGTGCAAGCAGTTGGTACTCAATACAGCGTGTTAGCTGAACTTCCTTGGGGAAAGTGGCGCGAAGCAATGGGGAGGTAAGGATACCACAATAGTCGTCTGCACTGTGGAGCAATAGTCGTTTGTCAATCTACCTACTGACCTTGTATCAGCGAATGGCTATAACTGAGGATCTCGTAAGCTCTGCTGTTATCCTGCTCTGTGGAGTCTGCGAGAAGCAACTGCAGGAGGAGGGGAAAGCAAGCAGTACTGGTCACTCGAGTGACCAGTACTGGTTTGCGCTCCGACCAGTACTGGTTGATATTAGTAACCAGTACTGCTTCGATTGGTGAGCAGTACTGGTCGCAGAATGCCTCTCTATTAGAGCTTGGTATAGAGGGATATAAGTAAGGGGCACGAACCAATTTCGGTTCGTGCCCCTTACTTGTGTGACTCTTCTTGGGAGAGCCTGTGATAGAGTGGCTTGTGCGTGCCTTAGGGCTTCTTCACGACCTCCAGACGATCGCCAGCCTGCATCTGGGGGAGGCGCAGGCGACCTTGGTGGAGGAGCGTCTTCGTGTCTAAGGCGCGGCCGTTGAGTCGGAGGACGTAGCCACGACCTTCGCCAGGCAGGAGGAGCGTGTGACGATAGGCGTGGTGTGCCTCGAGGACTAAGCGGTCAAGCTCGCCTGCAGACCAGCTGAGCGAGCAGGTGGCATTACCGATGACGCGCAGGCCTTGGATGCTACCAGCCTTCCATGCCTTGGGCAGTGCCGGCAGCGGGATGATGCAGCCCGTCTCACTGCTGAGGAGCATCTCTATGATGCCCGAAGAGCCGCCGAAGTTCCCGTCGATCTGGAAGGGCGGATGCGAGCTGAAGAGGTTGGGCTCTGTACCACTGCCGTAGGGCTTATTCGTCTTGGGGTCGATGGCGTCGACGGGGCGGAGGAGCATGTTCAGCACCTCATAAGCACCCTCAGCATCGCCTAGTCGTGCGTGGAAGTTCACCTTCCAGCCCATGGACCAACTGGTGCTGCTTGAGCCACGTGCGATGAGTGTCTTCTTCGCGCCTTCAGCCAGCTCGGGCGTGCCGTGGGGCGTGATTTCGCTCCCAGGGAAGAGCCCGTAGAGATGCGATACGTGGCGGTGGTGTGGCTCGACCTCCTTGTAGTCCTCCATCCACTCCATGATACGCCCGTCGGGGCCGAGGGTGGTGGGCTTGATCTGGCGCAGTGCCGTGGAGAGGCTGTCGACGAAGGTGCGGTCACGACCGAGGGCCATCGCTGCCTCGCGCGTCGTGGAGAAGAGCTCGCGCAGGATCTGATTGTCCATCGTCGAGCCCGCAGCTACGGCGACGGCCTTGCCTTGGGTCGTGTAGTAGCTGTTCTCAGGTGAGGTCGTGGGGACATTGACGAGGTAGCCGCTCTTGGGATCCTTGACGAGCGTCGTGAGGAAGAAGCGTGCAGCTCCCTGCATCACGGGGTAGATGCGCTGCAGGTAAGCACGGTCTTGGCTGTAGCGATAGTGATTGTAGAGGTGCTCGCAGAGCCAAGCGGCGGAGGTATTCGTGGCGCCCCAGCTGGGATGCTCGCCAGGGGCGGTGAACTGCCATACGTTGCCGAGGACGTGCGTGACCCAGCCCTTAGCGCGATAGAAGGTGCGTGCTGTACGCTCACCCGAGGGTACGATACTCTCGACCCAGTCCGTGAGCGCCCCGACGGTCTCGGGGAGTGCGCCCTTCTCGGCAGGCCAGTAGTTCATCTGTAGGTTGATGTTCAGGTGGTAGTCCCCGTTCCAAGGAGCTTGGATGGTTTCGGTCCATATCCCCTGCAGGTTGGGGGGCAGAGCGCCAGGGCGGGTGCTGGAGAGGAGGAGGTAGCGGCCCAGCTGCATATAGAGGGCGGCCAGTGCTGGATCGCGCTCGGGGTGCTCGTAGTAAGCGATGAGACGGCGCTGGATCGGTAGCGACGAGAGTGCTGGATCGGAGCCGAGGAAGCGCGCCTGTACGCGGTCCATCTGTGCGGTGAAGCGCTGTACGTGCTCAGCGAAGAGGTTGGCTTCGCCCACGGCCTTAGCTTGGAGCGTCTGCTCGATGCTGCGTGCCATGACGGGCAGGCGCTTATCGTAGTGGTTCGTATTGTGCGCGATGTAGAGCTCGATCGTGGGGGCATTCACTACGAGGAGCTCATCGCCACGAGTGATGAGCGTACCGCCCTGAGGTAGGACGGGGCGTACGACGATGGCGTAGCTCATGCCACGACCGCCCTTACCGTCGGGGAGCTGACCCGAGAGCGTCAGGAAGCCAGCTTCGGCTGCGGGGTGCCCATTCTCGGGGCGGGAGAGGGAGAGACGGAGCGTGTCACGGCGGGCCTCTTCGCTGTGATTCGCGATGTGTACGACCTGTACCTCACGGCCGAGGACGCTGTACAAGCGCTTCGTGCGATAGGCTTGCCCGTCGACGACGAGGCTCTCCTTGCTGACGCCTTCGCTGAGGCTCAGCCCACGGTAATAGCCGCTGAGCTCGGGAGCCTTGTCCCAATTGAGGTGAAGGAAGCCGCCAACTTGGTAACTGCCGTAGGGGGTGTTCGCTCCCTGTCCGCGTCCGCTCCCTACGCCACCGCAGACGAAGGTACGGTAGATGAGGTCTTCGGCTTCCTTAGCCCGACCAGCGAGGAGGAGCTTACGGATGGCGGGGAGTTGCTTGTAGGCCTCGGCGTTCCAAGCGGTGGAGTCGACCGAGCCGCTCCACATGGAGCTTTCGTTGAGGGTGATCCTCTGATGCTGTACGCCACCATCGGAGAGCATCCCCAGGCGGCCATTGCCGAGGGGGAGAGCCTCCATCATACTCGTGGCGGGGCGATCAAAGAAATAGGTGAGGCTCTCGCGGTAAGCCTGGTCTATAGAGGTATTCGTCTTAGCCCGCGGTGCCGCCGTCGTGGGGCTGGCGAAGGCGTTGCCCGCGCTGAGGGCTGCTGCGACGAGGGTGCAGCGAAGTAGGGTAGTATATGCCATAGGACTTGTGCAAGCGATATGGAAGCATCGGCGCTCCCGTTTGCTCGCAAAGATAAGCCATTCTTCCGCCCAAGCATCAGCCTCGCCTCTCAGCTCCCTCCTCTCGGTCGTTTCGCTGAGGCTATAAAAAGGCTCAGCCCGCATTCCCCGAGCGTGGGGAATGCGGGCTGTAAGCCTTATGAAACTTGAGGGAAGGGTCGCTTCTTAGATGACGCCCTGCTCGAGCATTGCCTGAGCTACCTTGAGGAAGCCAGCAACGTTAGCACCCTTGACGTAGTTGATGTAGTCTCCTTCACGGCCATGAGCCACGCACTGCTCGTGGATGTCGCTCATAATCTGGTGGAGCTTAGCATCGACTTCTTCGTTGGTCCAGTAGAGGTGCATAGCGTTCTGAGTCATTTCGAGACCAGAGGTAGCTACACCACCAGCATTGACTGCCTTACCAGGAGCGAAGAGCATCTTCTTTTCTACGAAGTACTCAGCAGCTTCGGCCGTACAACCCATGTTCGACGTTTCAGCTACGATGGTGACGCCGTTAGCGTGGAGCATCTTAGCATCTTCTTCGTTCATTTCGTTCTGCGTAGCGCAAGGCATAGCGATGTCTACCTTCTGCTCCCAAGGCTTCTTGCCTGCGAAGAACTGAGCGTTGGGGAACTTCTTAGCGTAGTCAGAGACGACGTCGTTACCGCTGGAGCGGAGGTCGAGCAGCGCCTGGAACTTCTCGGGGGTGTTGATACCGTCTGGGTCGTAGACGTAGCCGTCAGGACCAGAGATGGTGACGACCTTAGCACCGAGCTCCGTAGCCTTCTGAGCTACACCCCAAGCTACGTTACCGAAGCCAGAGATAGCTACCGTCTTGCCCTTGAGGTCGATGTTGTGCTGCTTGCAGATGTGCTGTACGAAGTAGACAGCGCCGAAGCCCGTAGATTCGGGACGCAGGCGAGAGCCACCGAAGGTGAAGCCCTTACCGGTCATCGTACCCGTGTGCTCGTTAGCAAGGCGCTTGTACTGGCCGTACATATAGGCGACTTCGCGACCACCTACACCGATGTCCCCTGCGGGTACGTCGGTGTCAGGGCCGATGTGGCGCCACAGCTCGCGCATAAAGCTCTGGCAGAAAGTCATAATTTCACGGTCGCTCTTACCCTTAGGAGAGAAGTCGGCACCGCCCTTACCACCGCCCATAGGCAGCGTGGTGAGTGCATTCTTGAAGGTCTGTTCGAAGCCGAGGAACTTCAGGATAGAGAGGTTGACAGAGGGATGGAAGCGGATACCACCCTTGTATGGGCCGATAGCGTTGTTGAACTGTACGCGGTAGCCGATGTTCACATGGACTTTACCTGCATCGTCGATCCAAGGTACACGGAAGGTGATGATACGGTCGGGCTCTACGAGGCGTTCCATGATAGCTGCCTTTTCGAACTCGGGGTGCTGGTTGTAGACTTCTTCTACAGAGAGAAGAACTTCCTTCACAGCCTGGAGGAATTCCTTTTCCCCAGGGTGCTTTGCCTCGAGCGAGGCCAAAATCTCAGCGGATTTCATAACTGATCGATCTAATAGTTTTGCGTGTACGGCTCGTGTAGGAGCCTTGATTTCACAGCAAATATATGCAATGATTTTTACCTTGACAAATGTAGTAGCTTCTTTTAATTTCTTAGGAAAGAAGCGCATCTACACGGCTTTTCCGCTATGTGTGAATAGGGGTGTGAATGGCAAAATAGCTGGTGAAAATCGTGTGTTATCCCTCGGTATCGTGGCAAATCTTTTGCTTTTCACTTCACCCTCCTTCCCCGCATTCATAAGCACAGCACACCACCCTATATATAATAATGTATAGGGGGAGGTGAAGACGATGGGGCGGAATGCGCCTAACCGCGGCGGAAGAAGCGGGTGGGGTAGAGGGAGATGAGGAAGGAGAGCGCCGTCACCGAGACGAAGATGAGGAGCATGTCCAGCGGGCGCACATCCACGGGGAGCGCCATCGCTTCGATACCGCTACCAGAGCGGATGATGCCGAAGCGTGCCTGCAGGAGGCAGAGTATCCAGCCGAGGAGCATGCCGACGCTGGTCCCCGTGAGGGCGATCAGTAGGCCCACACGGCGGAAGACCTGCTGCGTGAAGCTGGGTGGTGCACCGAGAGCGGTGAAGATACGGCTGTCGTCTTGCTTCTCGATGAGGAGCATAGCCAGCGAGCTGGCGACGTTGAAGGCCGCCAGGAGGAGGATGAAGAGTAGGATGAGATAGGTCATAACCTTCTCCATACGGATGAGGTAGGAGAGGTCTGGGTGCTGTTCTTCGCGGTCAAGGGCGGTGAGGCGGTCGCCGTAGAGCACCTTCACCTGCTGCTTGAAGTCGGAGGTCTTGACGCCCGATCGGAGGTGAATGCCGAGAGCGGATACTTCGCTCTCCTCATAGTCGAGTACGTCCTGCAGGTCAGCCAAGGGGAGGTAGATCGCAGCATCCGTCTCTTGGCTCGTGGGCTGATACTGCCCGATGACCCGTGCCTCGAGGCTCTGGAAGGACGAGGCGGGGGCTAAGGGATTGGTGAAGCCGAGGCGCTTGGGGAAGAGGACTTCGGCAGCGGGACCGTTGTGCTCGGTGCGGCTGCTATCCTGCGGGAGCTGGATCGCTGCGCCGAGCTGGATGGGGGTGATGGGTGCACCTTCGGCGTCTACGAGGGTCGTCGCCGAGTGGAGCTCGGGTACATCAGCTGCACGCCCCATCGGGTAGACGGAGGCAAAGGCCGAGTCTACCCCGACGGCATCCACGACCCACTGCTGCTCCCCTACACGTAGGAGTCCCTTGCTCTCCAGGCGCAGGGCAATCGCTTCGGCACCTGCCTTCGTGAGCTTGGTGCGGTAGTCGGGGAACTTCTTCAGGTCGAAGACTCCGCCCTCGGTGTCTCTCAGGACGATGTCGGCATCGACCTGCTTTGTAGCTCCGAGGATCATCGCCACATAGCCATTGTACACGCCGACGACAGCCACCAGCGCCATAGCGACGACAGCGATGGCGACGGCAGAGAGTGCCGTCACGTAGTTCACTGCATGCAGGCGGGTGCGGCTGAAGAGGTAGCGGAGGGCTATGCGGAAGCTGAGCACGGGCGAGGGGCGGGGAGTGTGGAGATCGTTACTTGTCGTTCAGTCCGAGGAGGCTATCGATGCGCTCGAGGTAGTCGAGTGAGTCATCGATGAAGAAGGTTAGCTCGGGGAGCTTACGCAGCTGCTTGCCTACGCGTAGGCCCAGATCGTAGCGGATGGTCTTCGCGCTGGAGCGAATTGACTCGAGTAGCTCTTCGGCCTTCTCCGAGGGGAAGATACTCAGGCGTACACGAGCGATGCTGAGGTCGGGGCTCACGGTCACCGATGTCACGGTGATCAGTGTGCCGGGGATGCTCTGGGTCTGTATGCGGAAGAGGTCGCTGACCTCCTTTTGGATGAGTCGATTGATTCGGCTCATTCTTGTATTATCCATTGTCTCTGTCTTTTTGAATTACGCTTACAAAGTTAGTCAAAGCTCGCCTCATCTCCCGACTCTACGTGGGCGGTCGGCGAAGGTCCGATGGCTGGCTGCCTATATGAGACTGTTGCCGCGAGTCCTGTCCTCTATTTATTGTGCTAAGGCATCGCGCGCCCAGCTCCCCGATAGACCTCTCCGAAGTGACCGAGCAAGCCCTTCGCCTTATCGCGCGTATTCCTCTTATTCAGCGGAGGAGAAAGTGTCCTTCTCGTGAATAAAAAAGTGCCTTCCCGTAGTGGTTTTCCTCTGTCTATGCACGTAGTCTTAAAGATCAGGCACGTAAATCCAAATATCCACGTACGTAGATATTAGAGCCACGTACGTAGTCCAAACTTATCTACCACTCGTCCGCAACTTTTATCCCTATGCAGAGCAACAACCTAATAGAGGTCATTTCACAAAGCTATATAGGAATCGAGAGAACGCTATATAGGAATTAGTCCAAAGCTATATAGCTTTCTTCGTCATCCTATATAGCTCTACCCACGCACCCATATACCTATAGGAGACCATTGCACCAGACCGCCTCTTCACAGCTCTCGTACCTTCTCCTCGAAAAGAGAAGATCCCACTTGATGCACCCTCGGATGGAGCGGTATCAAGTGGGATCTTGCTTGGAGTGATGTACCAGAGAGCGTGGCTCTCCTAAGCCGTGAAGCTGGCTACTTTTTTCTGTCGCTAGCCTGGAGTTGGTACATCTCCGAGGTTGATGAGAGTAGAGACTCTGCGGTGAGGGTCACTTCCTTCTCGTAGGTTCTGATGTGCTTGTTCCCATTGTATTGCTTGACCTCGATCTTCACCTTGATGGCTGCGGGTGAATTACCACTATTAGGTCTGCTTGCGATGACTCCGACGTATAGCCCTGAACCCTTGTGGGTGAACGTTGTGTGATGGGACTTCGCGACGGGGTCTCTCCACTCGGAGTTGTAGATCGACTGAGAGACGAGCTTGCCGTCACGGTAGATGTCAGAGTCCCCCAGCGTATTGGCTGTGAAGTTGACCTGGACTGGTGCGGAGGCCTTGATCGTGACCTCTTGCTTGAGGTCTGCGCTGCCGAAGCCCCCGAATTCTCCGCCTGGCAGGTCACTCTTGCCACCGCAAGAGCTGAGCACTAAGGCAAAGGAGAAGAGGAGAAGAGATAGGATGCCGAGTCGGCGAAATGATTGTTTTGTAGCCATTTTACTTGTAGTTGATGATGAGGCGGAGAGAGGGTAGACCGAGCTATCCAGCTCCGCAGTAATGGTTCCGTTAAATGAATTGTACTTAGGGAAGGAGTGTAAGACGGGCTTCCTCTCCTGCTCAAGATATAAACGATAGGTTGTATGGATATCTTATATATCCCTTACAAAAATGCTTGTGTATAATATGTCTATGTAAATAGATATAAATGAAGTATGTGTGGTATATCCCTTCTCTTAGTGGAGAATGCTCCTTGGGTTTGCAGGCTTTAGAGGTGGGAAAAGTAGGGTGTGGTGGCCCCCTTTTTGATATGTAAGTCGCTCATGTATGCGGTGTTGCTTGCTCGGCAGTGGGGAAGTTGCTACATTTGTTTCAGTGCTACGGCTGATCGTAGTGGCCTGACCTCTCGGTCTGATCACAAAAAAGAAGGGTGAGAACCTCTCTTAAGAGGCCCCACCCTGGATGTTCTCACAACGGAATAAATCCTTATTGTGATTAGCTTTCAGATTTCGTTACTGCAAATGTAGCCATTTTTCTTAATATCAACACAACCAATGCTTATGAGCAAACATGTACTTGGTCTTGACCTCGGAGTAGGATCAATAGGGTGGTGCCTTATCGCCCTCGATGCGCAGGGAGATCCTGCCGAAATCTTAGGTATGGGGAGCCGTGTCGTCCCCTTAAACAATGCTACCGATGCTGCGGACTTCTCTATCGGGAAGGCCTTCACGGCGAACCAAGAGCGGACGGCGCGCCGCACGATGCGCCGAGGCTTTGCCCGCTATCAGCTGCGTCGCTACCGCCTGCGTCGAGAGCTGGAGAAGTTCGGGATGCTCCCCGATGCTGCACTCATTCAGCTCCCTCTGCTGGAGCTATGGGAGCTCCGCGAGCGGGCGGCTACAGCTGGTGAATGCCTGACGCTGCCCGAGCTGGGGCGTGTGCTCTGCCACATCAATCAGAAGCGTGGCTATCGGCATGTCAAGAGTGATGCCGCTGCCATCGTCGGAGATGAGGGCGAGAAGAAGAAGGACTCGAATAGTGCCTACCTCGCTGGCATCCGTGCGAATGACGAGAAGCTCCAGGCCGAGCACAAGACGGTGGGGCAGTACTTCGCCGAGCAGCTCCGTCAGAATCAGAGTGAGAGCCCCACGGGCGGCATCAGCTACCGCATCAAGGATCAGATCTTCTCCCGTCAGCGCTACATTGATGAGTACGATCAGATCATGGCGGCTCAGCGCGTGCACTATCCCAATATCCTTACGGACGAGTTCATCCGGATGCTGCGTGATGAAGTCATCTTCATGCAGCGCCCGCTGAAGTCCTGCAAGCACCTGGTCTCGCTGTGCGAGTTCGAGAAGCAGGAGAAGGTAATGCGCGTCCAGCAGGACGACGGCAAGGGAGGTCGGCAGCTCATTGAGCGTAGGGTCAAGTTCGGCCCGAAGGTTGCCCCGAAGTCCTCGCCCCTCTCCCAGCTCTGCCGTATCTATGAGGCGGTGAATAATATCCGTCTGACCCGTCCCGACGGCTCACCGCGCGACATCACACCCGAGGAGCGTGCTAAGATCGTCGCGCATCTCCAGTCAAGTGCTTCGCTATCCTTCGCTGCGCTGAAGAAGCTTCTCAAGGAGAAGGCGCTCATCGCAGACCAGCTTACCACGAAGAGTGGACTGAAGGGGAATAGCACGCGGGTCGCTCTCGCCTCGGCTCTGCAGCCCTATCCGCAGTATCACCACCTCCTCGATATGGAGCTGGAGACGCGTATGATGACCGTCCAGCTTACCGACGAAGAGACGGGCGAGGTCACCGAGCGAGAGGTTGCCGTCGTCACCGATAGCTACGTCCGCCAGCCCCTTTATCGCCTGTGGCACATCCTCTATTCCATCGAGGAGCGTGATGCGATGCGCCGTGCTCTCATCACGCAGCTGGGTATGACGGAGGAGGACCTGGATGGTGGGCTCTTGGATCAGCTCTATCGCCTGGACTTCATCAAGCCTGGCTATGGGAATAAGTCCGCGAAGTTCATCTGCAAGCTCCTCCCCCAGCTCCAGCAGGGGCTGGGCTATAGCGAGGCGTGCGCAGCCGTCGGCTACCGCCACTCGAATAGCCCCACCAGCGAAGAGATCACCGAGCGCACACTTCTGGAGAAGATCCCGCTGCTGCAGCGCAATGAGCTTCGTCAGCCCCTCGTCGAGAAGATCCTCAACCAGATGATCAACCTCGTCAATGCACTCAAGGCCGAGTACGGCGTCGATGAAGTCCGAGTCGAGCTGGCACGTGAGCTGAAGATGTCGCGTGAGGAGCGTGAGCGTATGGCAGAGGGCAACCGCCGTAGAGAGAAGGAGAATAAAGCGATCGCAGAGAAGATCCGTGAGTGTGGACTTTTCCCGACAAAGTCCCGTATCCGCAAGTATATGCTGTGGGCGGAGGCTGGAGAAAAGTGTCTGTACTGCGGTCAGATCCTGACGCTGAGCCAATGTCTCAATGGGGACGATATGGAGGTCGAGCACATCATCCCGAAGTCCGTCCTCTATGATGACTCCTACGGCAATAAGACCTGCGCCTGTCGCCGATGCAACAAGGAGAAGGGCAATCGCACCGCTCTCGAGTACATCCGTGCGAAGGGCTGGGAAGCCGAGTATATGGAGCGTATCAATGAGCGGCTGGATAAGAAGGCGATTTCCTACAGCAAGCATCAGCGCCTACGCTGGATGAAGGAGGATATCCCCTCCGACTTCCTCGAGCGCCAGCTGCGCCTGACGCAGTACATCTCTCGCCAAGCTATGGCCATCCTCCAGCAGGGTATCCGTCGTGTCTCTGCGAGCGAGGGTGGAGTGACTGCCCGACTTCGTAGTCTCTGGGGCTATGATGATATCCTCCATACGCTCAACCTCGACCGCTACGACTCGATGGGTGAGACGGAGCGTGTATCTCGTGAGGGTGAGACGACCGAGAAGCTTCGCATCACAAATTGGTCGAAGCGTATGGACCACCGTCACCACGCTATCGATGCCCTCGTCGTGGCTTCGACTCGTCAGGGCTATATCCAGCGCCTCAATCGTGTAAGCTCCGAGAGCGAGCGTGAGGCGATGAGCGGAGAGATCGAGGTACAGAAGGCGACGAAGACTGATAAGCTCTCCCTCTTGGAGCGCTGGCTGACGCAGCGCCCTCACCTCTCGGTGCGTGCCGTCAGCGATAAGGTCGCCGAGATCCTCATCTCCTACCGCCCAGGGAAGCGCGTCGTCACCCGCGGACGCAATATCTACCTCCGTCACGGGAAGAAGTGCGTGCAGTCGGGACTCTTAGTGCCCCGTGGTCCGCTCTCGAAGGAGACGGTCTATGGGCAGATCACGGTCAATGGGGAGCCGCAGATCGTCTGTAAGTACGATCTGCATAGCCTCAAGGCTAAGGATGTAGACTACGTCGTTGACTTGGCTCTGAGGAAGCGCCTGAAGGAGTTTCTCGCACAGCACGGAGGTAAGGAGAAGGAAGCCTTTGCGGGAGATGTGTACATGGATGAAGCGGGTACGCAAGGTCCCATCCGCAGTGTGCGCTGCTTCACTGGGCTGGATCGGGCTAAGATGAAGGCGGTGAAGTACGATGAGCAGGGCGACGCTGTTGGATTTGTCTCGCCTCGCAATAACCATCATCTGGCGATTTATCGTACTCCTAAGGGCAAGCTTGTAGAGTCTATCGTGACCTTCTGGGACGCTGTAGACCGTGCACGCTATGGTATCCCCTTAGTCATTACGCATCCACGTGAGGTCATGGAGCAAGTACTACAGCGCGGAGATGTCCCAGAGTCAGTACTGAGCTTACTGCCAGCCTCCGATTGGGTATTTGTTGACTCCCTCCAGCAGGATGAGATGGTTATCATTGGGCTGTCGGATGAAGAGCTTCAGCGAGCCCTCGAAGCACAGGACTACCGCAAGCTCAGTGAGTATCTCTATCGTGTTCAGGCGATCTCTTTAGGTGACTCTCTCTACCGATATCACTTGGAAACGAGTGTTGCGGATAGGAAGAACGGCTCTGGTCGTATACCTAAGTTTTATCGTGTTACAGGGCTTAAGACTTATAAGGAGAAGAATATCCGTAAGGTGCGTGTCGACCTTCTTGGACGGATCTCTCTGCTCTGATGCTCCCCAACTACCATGATGAAGCGAACGATCTATATCGGCAATCCTGCCTACCTCTCTCTGCGCCTCAAGCAGCTGGAGGTGCGGCAGCCGTCGGATGATCGTGAGACGACGGTACGGACGATTCCGATAGAGGATATCGGGGTCGTCCTCCTCGACCACCCACAGATCACGATCACCCACGCCCTCTTAGGGGCTTTGCTCGAGAATAATTGCGCTGTCGTGACCTGCTCGGCGACGCACATGCCTTCGGGACTGCTCCTACCGCTTGACGGACATACGCTCCAGACCGAGCGCTTCCGTGCACAGCTCGATGCTTCGCTTCCGCTGAGGAAGCAGCTCTGGCAACAGACGGTGCAGGCGAAGATCCTCAACCAAGCCCATGCCCTGCATATCGTCTTGGGAGAGCCTGCGAAGAATATGCTCGCTTGGTCCCGACAGGTCAAGAGCGGGGATGCAGACAATCTCGAGGCGCGGGCTGCGGCCTTCTATTGGCGCAACCTCTTCATCTCCCTCCCAGGCTTCGTGCGGGAGCGAGAGGAGGCAGCTCCGAATTCGCTCCTGAACTACGGCTATGCCATCCTTAGAGCTATCATCGCACGGGCCCTCGTCGGCTGTGGCCTCCTCCCCACACTCGGCATCCATCACCACAATAAGTATAATGCCTATTGCCTGGCAGACGATATCATGGAGCCCTACCGTCCCTATGTGGATCTGCTCGTCGTGGAGATCTGCGAGGAAGAGGGCTTCCCTACGGAGCTGACGAAGGAGATCAAGGCACGACTACTCGCCCTTCCGACGCTTGATGTAGAGATCGAGGGACAGCGTCGTCCGCTGATGCTGGCAGCGACGCAGACGGCGACCTCGCTCCTGCGTTGCTTCGCGGGTGAGGCCCGCCGCTTGGCTTATCCCCTTTTGTCATGCGAGCCAAGCGACTAAGTGAATACCGCATCATGTGGGTCTTTGTCTTCTTTGATCTGCCTACGAGTACGCCTAAGGAGCGTAAGGCGGCTACCAGCTTCCGCCAAGAGCTCCTGAAGGATGGCTTCACGATGTTTCAGTACTCCATCTATATGCGCCATTGTGCGAGTATGGAGCAGGCACAGACGCATGTGCGGCGGGTCAAGGCGATGCTCCCCGATGAGGGTGAAGTGGTGATCATGACGCTTACTGACAAGCAGTTTGGTATGATGGAGCACTTCTCTTCGCGTAAGCCGACCGATGCCGTTCAGCTCCCAGGGCTCTTCGATATGCTATGAGGTCTTGAATCGGAAAAGTCGCTAAGTAAAGGAAAAGCCCGTGGATATCCACGGGCTTTTCTCTTTCTAAATCCTTCTGCTAAGTGCTTGTCCCATAGATTGCTCTGTGGGGTCGGCTGTATTAGCATGTGTGAAGGTACGGAATCTGAAAGCTAATCACAACCCTACACCTCTACCATAGATTTGGGCGGGGGCTGTATTAGCATGTGTGAAGGTACGGAATCTGAAAGCTAATCACAACCGTCCCCTCTTTCATTTCTCCCAAAATCTGCTGTATTAGCATGTGTGAAGGTACGGAATCTGAAAGCTAATCACAACAATAGCGTATATATTATATCTGGCTACTTGGCTGTATTAGCATGTGTGAAGGTACGGAATCTGAAAGCTAATCACAACAGCCCGCTCACGCTGAGGCTCTGCCCGTCGGCTGTATTAGCATGTGTGAAGGTACGGAATCTGAAAGCTAATCACAACTTCTCAGCTCAATGAGATGGCGGCCCCCTAGCTGTATTAGCATGTGTGAAGGTACGGAATCTGAAAGCTAATCACAACATATGAAGTCGGTGATGATGGCAACGCTTCGCTGTATTAGCATGTGTGAAGGTACGGAATCTGAAAGCTAATCACAACCGGCGTCGAGGTGCATCTGTCGGGCAACCAGCTGTATTAGCATGTGTGAAGGTACGGAATCTGAAAGCTAATCACAACCCGCAAGTCTACCAACAAGTCCTCTTCGCTGCTGTATTAGCATGTGTGAAGGTACGGAATCTGAAAGCTAATCACAACTCATTCCCACTCTCGTTAGAGAAGTAAACCGCTGTATTAGCATGTGTGAAGGTACGGAATCTGAAAGCTAATCACAACGATAGTGACTATTCTGGCGTTGGTATGAACGCTGTATTAGCATGTGTGAAGGTACGGAATCTGAAAGCTAATCACAACTCTCGGCAGTTCTATCACTTCTTCTTTGTGCTGTATTAGCATGTGTGAAGGTACGGAATCTGAAAGCTAATCACAACTACTTTTTCACCACGAGCTCTGACCTATCAGCTGTATTAGCATGTGTGAAGGTACGGAATCTGAAAGCTAATCACAACACCTCCAGCGTGTATGAAAATCTTCTTACAGCTGTATTAGCATGTGTGAAGGTACGGAATCTGAAAGCTAATCACAACTCTACAAGCGAGTGTACATAAAGGTCTATCGCTGTATTAGCATGTGTGAAGGTACGGAATCTGAAAGCTAATCACAACTTCACTGAAACGTGGGCAACACAGCTTGCTGCTGTATTAGCATGTGTGAAGGTACGGAATCTGAAAGCTAATCACAACTTGTATCAGAAAGGTAAGGGAAACGCTCATGCTGTATTAGCAAGTGTGAAGGTACGGAATCTGAAAGCTAATCACAACATATTAGACTAGGCGAAGAAGATGCTTGTCGGGAAAGAAATTGTTCGCCCTGAGTTCGCCCAGCCCATCTCATTCACGGTGGGTGGGCTGAAGGAAGCCATCAATCAGCCTCACAAGAACTACATGGCGAAGAATGACGCTATAAGAGAAATCGAGATGCTAATCAAAAGGTCTGACTATATCGGGTATGCTGGGGACTTTAAGGGGCGTCCATTCAGATATCACTACTTCCGCACCAGTATTCAGGGGACACCTTCGCTCATAATCGTACGCCAAGAGCGTGGAAAGCTATGTTTTTACAGTATAGTGGAAGAGAACAAGGAGATAACCTCAAGAATTAGCACATCAGATACAGTCTGAGGTAACTCTTCGAGATTATCTCCCATTCGCTACAAGCTGTATTAGCAAGTGTGAAGGTACGGAATCTGGAAGCTAATCACAACAGAGGCTTGTTTACTACTGCACATTTGGTGGTTATGGTAATCGGTTGTTGCTCTGCATATGGATAAAAGTTGCGGACGAGTGGCAGAAAAGTTTGGGCTACGTACGTGGCTCTAATATCTACGTGCGTGGATATTTGGATTTACGTGCCTGGTCTTTAAGACTACGTGCATAGATAGAAGAAAACCACTACGAGAAGGAGCTTTTTTCTTCATGAGAACGATGCTTTTCCCTCCGCTGAATAAGAGAAGTACTTGCGATAAGGCGAAGGGCTTGCGTATCACTTCGGTGAGGTATAATCGTGTGAACCACTTCTGTCTTCCCGGCTGGGTGTTGCTTGACAATCGGACGGTGTGTGAAGCTGTATAGGTCGATGGGTTGACCTATATAGCTTCGCTTCGTGACCTATATTGGTCACGCCGCCGACCTATATAGGTTGACTCGCTGACCAGTATAGGTTGGGAGCACCTCCTTCAGTAGCTGTCTGAGAGAGGGCAAGGTCTTTGCCAAGAAGTGGCGGGTGGCTGATGCTGGTAGACGTGCGTAGAGGCGGCGATGGGAGTGCGGGTGGCTATGGATATTGTTGCGGGCAAGTGGGAAGGCATTTGCGTATATGAAGAAGTTATATTACCTTTGCAACCGCAACAAAGAAGGTGGCAATACTCTTCCTTAGCTCAGTCGGTTAGAGCATCTGACTGTTAATCAGAGGGTCCTTGGTTCAAGTCCAAGAGGAAGAGCTTCTCCCGAGTATGGGCGTGGTGAATAAGCCCCTTCTGACGCTGCATTAAGTACTCTTCCTTAGCTCAGTCGGTTAGAGCATCTGACTGTTAATCAGAGGGTCCTTGGTTCAAGTCCAAGAGGAAGAGCTTAGAGAAGGAATTAGATTCAGGGAGATACCCTCAGGTCCAATTACGAGGACTTGGGGGTATTTCCTTTTATGTCCCCCCGTAGAGTGGGATGAAGGCTATATAACGACAGCGCCCCTGCTCACCGATGGTGGGCAGGGGCGCTGCGCGTATAGGGGAGTGGGACTTAGAGCCCGTGTTCGCCGAGGTAGCGCTCAGCTTCGATAGCCGCCTTACAGCCTGAGGCCGCTGCGGTGACCGCCTGACGATAGAGGGGGTCTGCGACGTCGCCAGCAGCGAAGACGCCGGGGACGCAGGTGCGTGGCGTAGGCCCTTCGGTCTTGATGTAGCCCACCTCGTCGACCTCGACGTAGTCAGCGAAGAGCTCGGAGTTGGGGTGGTGACCGATAGCGAGGAAGAAGCCATCGATGGGCAGGTCTACGCGCTCTTCATCGGGCTGGCCGAGGCGCTTGACGAGATGTGCGCCTTCGACGCCATCTTCACCGTAGAGGCCCACGGTATTGTGCTCGTAGAGGACGGTGATCTTCTCGTTGGCTGCGACGCGCTGACGCATGATATCAGAGGCGCGGAGGTAGTCCTTACGCACGATCATATAGACGTGCGAGGCGAGGCTCGCCAGGTAGAGTGCCTCTTCGCAGGCCGTGTCACCGCCACCGACGACAGCGACCTTCTTATTGCGGTAGAAGAAGCCGTCACAGGTAGCACAGGCTGAGACGCCCATACCTGCGTACTTCTCTTCGTCGGGCAGGCCGAGGTACTTAGCGGAAGCACCCGTAGCGATGATGACCGTATCGGCTTCGACCTCGACACCCTCCTCGAAGGTGATGACGTAGGGAGCCTTAGAGAGGTCAGCCTTCGTCGCCAGACCAGAGCGGATCTCCGTACCGAAGCGCAGAGCCTGATTGCGGAGGTCCTGGGTGAGCGCTGGGCCAGTGACCCCCTCGGGATAACCAGGGAAGTTCTCTACATCCGTGGTCTGCGTGAGCTGTCCTCCAGGCTGGATACCTTCGTAGAGGAGTGGGGAGAGGTTGGCACGTGAGGCATAGATGGCTGCAGTGTAGCCAGCGGGGCCGGAGCCGATGATGAGGCAGCGGCGATGTTCTCTACTCATACTTGCGTAGTCTATATGTGATGGTGATAGAAATAGGGGCGAGTCTTAGCGCATATCGCGGAGCTTCTTCTGGAGCTCTTGGCGAGCGAAGAAGATGCGGCTCTTGACCGTACCGAGGGGGATGCCGAGGGTATCGGCGATCTCGTTGTACTTATACCCAGCGACAAACATGGAGAAAGGCTCCTTGAGTGAAGGCTGCAGCTCGGCGATAGCACCCGTGATCTCCTTGATATCCATGGAGCCCTCGGGAGTGTTGTGCCCGCCTTCGCTAAGCAGAGGTACGTTGTAAGCGTCGACGTTGGGGTCGATGAAGCTCTGCGTGCGCACGAGCTTGTGGTAGTTGTTGATGAAGATATTACGCATGATCTTCAGCACCCACCCCTTGAAGTTGACGTTGTCGACGAACTTATCGTAGTTGTTCAGGACGCGCAGCGTAGTGTCTTGCGTCAGGTCTTCTGCATCGGCTTCGTCCTTCGTCAGCGTACGCGCGAAGTTCTTCATATAGTCCTGCATACCGATCAGGTCCTTCTGTATCTGTAATACGTCCATGTCTGTAATGCTCTATTTTGTATAGTGAGGCGGTGCGCCGAGGGGCGATGTGGCGAGCCGTTTAATATCTTTTTTACAAAGATACTATTAATTCTCCCGCAAAAAGCACGGGACTTTATATAGGTATATTGATATACTCAATATAGAGCGTATCACCAGCGGATGGGTGCCTTGCCCCACTGGGTGAGGTAGGCATTCGTCTGGCTGAAGTGACGGCATCCGAAGAAGCCACGATGAGCCGAGAGCGGGGAGGGATGTGGTGCTTCGAGTACGAGATGGCGGGTGCGATCGATCATACTTCCCTTGCGTCGGGCAGGGCTTCCCCAGAGGAGGAAGACGACGTGGTCACAGCTGCGGTTGATCGTCTCGATGATAGCATCGGTGAAGGTCTCCCAGCCGAGGCCCTGATGGCTCGCTGCCATACCGGCGCGGACGGTGAGGGTGGTGTTGAGGAGGAGGACGCCCTGCTCTGCCCACGGCAGGAGGTGCCCGTCAGGGATGGTCGAGGGCTGGCCGAGGTCGGAGGCGATCTCCTTCTTGATGTTGATGAGGCTCGGAGGTATGGGGACGCCCGCTGGCACGGAGAAGGCTAAGCCCTCGGCTTGCCCTGCACCGTGGTAGGGGTCTTGTCCTAAGATGACGACGCGCACTGCAGGGAGGGGGCAGGCATCGAGGGCACGGAAGATGAGCCCTCCTGGGGGGTAGATCGGGCCTTCATGCTGGTAAGCCTGGCGGATGCGGTCGGTGAGGATGCTGAAGTAGAGCTTGTCGAACTCAGGCGCAAGGGCGGTACGCCAGCTCTCGTCGAGGCGGATGTTCATCGTGTAGTCGGGAAGAGGGGTGGGAGGTCTGCGGAGAGGATCTGATGGACGAGGCCACGCAGATCTCCGTGTTGTGCGGTGTAGAAGAGGGCATGCCCTACGGCGGCGAGGGCATCAAGGTCATTGGCACCATCGCCCGTATAGAGTGTCGAGGCGAGCGCCCCTGCAGTCCACTCCTCGAGGAAGGCACGCTTACCCTCGGCATCAATGATACCCTCGGGGTCGAGTCCGTCGAAGTCGCCGTCAGCGGTATAGCGTACGGTGCTCCCTACAAAGGCGGAGAGACCGACTCGCTCACAGATATCTTCGACGAAGGGCTGGTAAGCTCCCGTGACGATAGCCGTGGGGAGGGAGAGCTCGCGGAGGAGAAGCGTGGTGTCAGTGGGGAGGGTGATGCTGCGGATGACCGAGTGAAGGGCCTCACGGGAGAGCCCACGAAGGAGCTCAGTGCGGTGCATGAAGCTCTCACGGAAGGGTGTGGCGCCTGCCATAGCCGCTTCGGTCAGGGCAGTCATCTCCTCCGAGCGACCTGAGAGACGTGCCAGCTCGGGCAGCAGCTCCGTCGTCGTGAGCGTGCCGTCGAGGTCGAAGGCGACGTGTGTGATCTCGGCTGTGGCACTCGTGGAGGGGAGGTAGAAGGCGCTGTGTGTGGTGCGCCCCCAAGGGATGAGGTGCGTGAGGAGCTCACGGCGTAGCTCCGTCTCGCTCACACTTCGCTCCGTAGGGTAGCTGTAGAGTCTGCCCTGTGGAGTGTCCGTGATACTTACCTTCGGTGTAGCGCCTATCGTCTCAGAGAGAAGGGCTCTGAGCTGCTGGTCTTCTTCGTCCGTAGGGCGAGAGAAGAGATAGAGGTGCTGCACGTGGGGCATCGAGGCGGCGTGAGGGTATGTGTATATAAAACAAGAGTGCTTGACTTCAATAAGCCAAGCACTCTTCAGTTTTGGGGGTGGAAGATGGGATTCGAACCCACGACACCTGGAACCACAATCCAGTGCTCTAACCAACTGAGCTACAACCACCATGTAAATGCTCTGCTTTCCGCTTGAGCACTGCAAAGGTAATACTACTTTCTCAATTCACCAAACCTACGGCGCGATGGCGGCTTCGAGGTCGTGCCATAGCCGTTCGTCGGGTACGGGAGCCGTGAGGGTGAGGGCTTCCTTGCTCACGGGGTGTGTGAAGGATATCTGTCTGGAAAGTAGGCTGATACTCCCGCCGGGGTTGCTACGAGGAGCACCGTACTTCAGGTCGCCCTTGATAGGGCAGCCGAGGGCAGCGAGCTGGCAACGGATCTGATGATGACGGCCCGTGTGGAGCTCGATCTCGAGGAGATGATAGTGTTCGCCCGAGGCCAGTAGGCGGTAGGAGAGTCGGGCAAGCTTGGCGCCAGGCGTCGCAGCGCCTTGGCGAGCTACGTAGCTCTTGTTCTGCGACTCATTGCGCACGAGGTACTGCTCGAGGGTGTCGGAGTGCTTCGGCGGGCGAGCCGTGACGACGGCCCAGTAGCGCTTCGAGACGTCTCCCGTGCGGAAGAGCTCATTCATACGGCTGAGCGCCTTCGACGTCTTGGCGAAGAGGACGAGTCCACCCACGGGTCGGTCCAAGCGATGGATCACGCCGAGGTACACGTTGCCTGGCTTGTTGTACTTCTCCTTGAGCCAACCCTTGAGAGCTTCGCTCATCGGCTCATCGCCCGTCTTGTCGCCCTGGACGATTTCGCCGGGGCGCTTGCTGACGCAGAGGAGGTGGTTGTCTTCGTAGACGACGGTAGGCTTATACATACGGGGATATGGGGCGGGGAGACTTAGTCCCCGATGAAGGTGCAGTTGAGTACCTCGCGGTAGCTATTGAAGATCGCGCTCTTGCTGATGAAGCCGAGGTAGCGCCCTTCCTCATCGACGACGGGCATCTTCCACGCCTTCGTCTCGTCGAAGAGGCGCATGACCTCCGTCATCGGGGTCGCTGAGGAGACCTTGACCTCGGGAGTGACCATGATCTTACGCACCTTGTAGCGCTCATAGAGCTCGGGGCGGAACATGATGTTGCGTACATTATCCAGCTCGACGATGCCGACGAGCACTCCGCGCTCATCGACCACGGGGAAGGAGTTGCGGTGACTCACCGAGATGACGCTGACCATCTCACCGAGGGTCATATCGGGGGAGACGACCTCGAAGTCACGCTCCAGTACGCTCTCCAGATTCATCAGCGTCAGTACGGCCGTATCCTTCTGATGCGTGAGGAGCTTGCCCTGCTCTGCCAAGCGGAGTGAGTAGATACTGTGGGGCATGAAGATACGGATCGTGGCGAAGGAGGTCAGCGACACGAGCATCAGTGGCAGGAAGAGGTTGTACCCGCCCGAGAGCTCTGCGATGAGGAAGACACCCGTCAGTGGGGCGTGCATCACGCCAGCCATCAGCCCTGCCATGCCGAGCAGGATGTAGTTCTTAGGGGAGATGAAGACGTTGAGCGAACTGAAGTAGTTCACCAGATAGGAGAAGATGAAGCCCGTGAGCCCGCCCATGAAGAGGGTAGGAGCGAAGAGCCCGCCACAGCCACCGCCCGAGTTCGTCGCTACGGAGGCGAAGACCTTGAAGAGGACGGTGAGGAGGAAGAAGGCGAAGACGACCCAGTAGGAGTTCGAGAACGCCTCGAAGATACTCCCATCGAGGAGCTGCGTGTACTGCCCGTCCAAGAGGATATTCACCGAGTCATACCCTTCGCCATAGAGTGGAGGGAAGACGAAGATGAGCAGGGAGAGGATAGCCGCTGAGATGAGGTAGCGCAGGCGGATGTCCTTGATGCGCTTCAGCTCGCTCTCGAAGCGGAACATCGTCTTCGAGAAGTACAGCGACATCAGCCCGCACACCACGCCCAGCAGGATCATCAGCGGGATGCGCTCGATATGATAGGGGTCGGTCTGGATGAACTGGAAGAGGATCTCCTTCCCTGAGAGGACGTAGGCCACGGCAGCAGCCGAGACGGAGCTGACCAGGAGAGGGAGGACGGAGGCCATCGTGAGGTCAAGGAGTAGGACCTCAATGACGAAGACAAGCCCTGTGATAGGAGCCTTGAAGATGCCCCCGAGGGCACCAGCGACACCACAGCCGATGAGGAGCATAAGGTTACGCTGCTCGAGGCGGAAGAGACGTCCGAAGTTCGACCCCACGGCTGCACCCGTCATTACGATAGGGCTCTCAGCCCCTACCGATCCCCCGAAGCTAATGGTCAGGGCACTGGCTATGATGGAGCTCCAGGTGTTGTGCGGCTTGATGCGGCTCTTACGCTGGGAGATAGAGCTAAGCACCTTCGTCACCCCATGGCTGATATCGTCCCGCACGATGTAGCGGACGAAGAGCAGGGAGAGGAGGATCCCCAGCGCGGGGAAGAGTAGGTAGAGGTAGTGATGATCCTCGATATTCTGGAGGATGAAGCTCTCGACGACGTGGATGATGAACTTGAGGAGAGCAGCCACAAGCGCCATCGTCACCCCGATGAGAAGGCTCAGGATGAGGAGGAAGTAGCGCTCGCTGATGTGGCGCTCTCGCCAGCTGATGAGACGATCGAGCAGAGGTGTGATGGCTTGACTGAAGGCAGACATCGGCGTGTGCAGCGGCTATGGGCGTATGACCTTGACCTCGCCCGTGGGACCGAGCATGATGATCTGAGAGGGCTCACGAGGCGTCTCGTCGCTCTGTCGGTACTTGACGACATAGTCTACGCCAGCGACGATCTCGGGGCTGATGCCCGAGAAGAAGAGTGGGGTAGGCTCCCCACTGATGTTGGCGGAGGTGGAGACGATGGGACGGCGCAGGCGCTTGCAGAGGGCGGAGGAGAAGAGCTCACGGCTCTGGCGGATACCGAGGGAGCCCCCTTCGCCGAGGAGGTTAGGCGCTACGCCTGTGGCGTGGGGATAGATGATGGTGATGGGGCGCACGGCGAGCTCCATAAGGTCATAGGCGACCTCGGGGACTTCGCTCACCATGCGCTCGACTTCGTAGGTCTCCCCGACGAGGACGAGCATACTCTTGCTGTCTTCGCGACGCTTGAGCTCGTAGATACGGCGCACGGCTTCTTCGTTGGTGGCATCGCAACCGATACCCCATACAGTATCTGTGGGATAGAGGATGATCCCACCGCGGCGCAGGGTCTCTACAGCTTCGTCCAGGTCGGTTTTGTCGTAAGGCTCTTCAGTAATCTTCTTTGTGTCCATCTCCATATATATAATAGGTGAGGACAAAGGTACGACCTTTTCCCCGTAGTCGCTCTGCCCGAAGCGGGTAATTCGAGGCAAATAGCAGAAAAGGAATAGAAGCTACGAAGCCGTAGGTCCTATTGTCACTTAGTTGTCCTATAGAGGAGGGTAGTATGCACCTATATTGGTCGATGGCGTGACTAGTATTGGTTCGTCGCGTGACCTATATTGGGCTGTTGCTCCGCTTAGGGGTGAAAGTTGCGGACGAGTGGTAGATAAGTTTGGGCTACGTACGTGGCTCTAATATCTACGTACGTGGATATTTGAATTTACGTGCCTGGTCTTTAAGACTACGTACATAGATGCGGAAAAACCACTACAGGAAGGCGCTTTTTTCTTCACGAGAACGATGCTTTTCCCTCCGCTGGATAAGAGGAATACTCGCGATAAGGCGAAGGACTTGTGTATCACTTTGGAGAGGTATATTGGGTAGCTGGGCGCGCAATGCCTTAGCACTCTAAATAGAGGACAGGACTCTCGGCAACAGTCTCTATATAGGCTCGTGAGCGAACCAATATAGCTTGACGCACTCTCCTACAGCTTCACTCCACTTCCTCACGGACGCTCGGCTGAAGTGCTGTGTCAAGCACGAATAGCCTGCACCTTGATGTGGGCGCCGTGTGGACTTGTGGCTTAATAAAATCGATATAATTAACCGTACCTTTGCTATATACCTGCATATAAGGGAATATCAAGTTGCTTCCGCAGCTCCTCAATATCCATCACAAGTGTGGGGCGGTCAGTCCCAGCGAGCTTGTAACCACCACCACTAAAGCAATGAATAGATTTACGCTAAGGCTCTTCCTGTTTTGTATGGCGATAGGCTGTGCTATCTCGGGAAGTGCGCAGACAAAGGTCACGGGGAGAGTCCTCGACGAGAACCGCCAGGGAGTGGATGCAGCCGTCGTCATGCTGGTAGCTTCTCCAGGAGATGTCCTCGTAGAGTCCGTACTCACTGATGCTGCTGGGCAGTATTCGATCCTCCAGCGCAAGGGAGAGTTCCTCCTTTGTATAAGGGCACTGGGCTATAAGGAGGTGAAGAGAAAGATAGCTATCGCCTCGGCCGATACACTCCCCGATATCCAGCTGGAGGTAGAGGATGTTTCCCTAAAGGATGTCGTCGTCACCGCTCGCAAGTCCCGCTCGCTGACCAGCGCATCCAATGGGAAGATCCGGATTCACGTCGCTCAGTCTTACCTCACAGATATAGGGACTGCGCTGGATGTGCTGAAGCATTCTCCGGGCATCTTGGTGAGCAACAAGGGGGATATCTCCTTGGCGGCCATCGGGGGGACAGCGATATATGTCAATGGGCGGAAGCTGATGCTAAAGGGGGAAGAGCTATCGGCTTATCTACGCTCGCTCCCCTCCTCAAAGATCTCCAGCATAGAGACTTCCCCGAGTCCGAATGCCAGCTTTGGAGCTGATGGAGCTGGTGGCGTCATCAATATCATAACGAAGGCATCCGTTCGGTCTGGCTTTTACCTCACCACCTCACACAGCTTTGCCTATTGGGAGAACCTTCGCCAGAGCTCGGACCTCGCTCTATCCTACAATACAGATAAGTGGCAACTGGGGCTCAATTATAACCATGCCATCGGGCATCATGCGATGGACTACGGCTATGAGAGGCTTCAGGATGGGAATAAGTATCTCTCCGAGACGGTAGATACCGATATGCGTAATACCTATTCGGCGGGGATTGATTTCTCTTGGCAGGCCACTCCGACGAGTAAGCTCTTCGTCAATAGCTCGGTGAATCTACTCGCTGGTCCTGGGGTCACAGCTACGGAGACCCAAGTCTATCAAGGGACAACTACGCTGGACGGCATCCTTCGGGCGCGTAATGACTATGTGGAGCAGAAGACCCTCCGCTACAGCAATAGCTTGAACTATCTCTATCGCCCATCTGACAAGCACCAGCTCTCTATCACTGCAGACTGGACACGCTTTGACGGCACAGCGCGCTGTGAGCAGCCCAACACCTACTACTCTGCGACCAACATGCTGGTGCGCTCGGACTTCTTCTACTCACAGCCCGACAAGGATATAGATATCTATGCGCTCCTGGCGGACTATAAGTACAAGCCCAATGATGAGAGTGAATGGCTCGCTGGTGCTAAGACCTCCTTCATCAGAAGCCACAATACCTTCCTCTTTAAGAAGAATGGAGCTATCGATAACCAGCGCTCAAATACCTTCCACTATGACGAGGGGAATATCGAGGGCTATACGCAGTACACCCATACTCTGGGGAAGCTGGAGCTTAGTGCGGGGCTACGTCTGGAGTATATGCACACCTCCAGCAAGCTCAATGCCTATTCCAGTCAGGACGGGGAGGAGCATAGCGGTAGCCACCTACGACTCTTCCCCAACCTGAGTATCTCCTATGCCCTCAATGAGCAGAGCAAGGTAGCCCTGCTGTATAGTCGCCGCCAAGATAAGCCCCGCTACGAAGATCTTAACCCCTTTGAGTATCTGCTTGATGAGTTGTCCTATTGGAAGGGGAACCCCTTCCTCAAGCCACAGATTAGCAATAAACTTATCCTGAGCTATGTGTGGAACAGCCTCTCTCTTAACCTCTCTTACTCCAAGCTCGACGACTACTTCACCTCGATCACAGATGCGCTCGGGACGACGAAGACCGTCATGACCACGAAGAATATCGGGGCACAGCAGCAGGTGGGGCTGGAGGGACTCTTCTCCAAGCGCCTTACCCCGTGGTGGGACTTCAGTGCAAATCTCGGCTTGTACTACTTCGTGAATAAGCTGGACTACGAGACCTACAAGGAGGAATACAAGCGCCCCTCATACCTTATGTCGGTGAGCAATAGCATCCTTCTTCCCCTTGGGCTTAACCTTGAATTGTCGGGTCGCTATAACTCCAAGCGCCAGGGTGGGAGCTACGAAGTCATCAAGCCCAATGGTAGTCTGGATATCGGGCTTAGCCGTATGTGGGCTGATGATCGCCTGCGCCTCTCGCTCTTGATGACGGATATCTTCCATACCGATCGCTGGGACAACTATGGGCACAAGGGGGCATTGGACCTGACTACACGGTTCGGTAGCGAAAGTCGTAAGGTGATCCTTCGCCTTAGCTATAGCCTCGGTAAGCAGAAGTTTAATAAGGTGGAGAGCAGCCTCGGCGAGCTGGATCGACTATAGCTTTGGCAAAGGGCTATGCACTTCTATAGAGGAGGGTGGTATGAACCTATATTGGTCGGTGGCGCGACCAGTATTGGTTCGTCGCGTGACCTATATAGGTCCGTGAGCGAACCAATATAGCTTGACTCGCTGACCAATATAGGTTCATATCACCTACCGTGCGATGTCGCTGTGGTAGGCCTCCATCTGAGGGCTGTGAGTGATCCTATGGTAGTGTTTTTCTTTTTCCCTAAATACAACGTGGGCTACCCTCTCCTTCTGAGGGTAGCCCACGTTGTGTTTGATGCGAGGAGGAGCGGGTAGACTTAGCTCACGCGCTGGCTGACGTGGTCGATCCAGTCTTGATGCTCGAGGTACCACTTCACAGTCTTCTCCAGACCTTCCTCGAACTGGAGGCTGGGCTCCCAGCCAAGCTCTCGGTGTAGCTTCGATGAGTCGATAGCGTAGCGCAGGTCGTGCCCCGCACGGTCGGTGACGAAGGTGATGAGCTCCTCGGAGTGACCTTCGGGGTTGCCCAGGAGGCGGTCGGTGACCTTCACCAGCAGGTGGATGAGGTCGATGTTGCGCCACTCATTGAAGCCCCCGATATTGTAGGTGTCGGCGGTCTTCCCCTTGTGGAAGATGAGGTCAATGGCGCGTGCGTGGTCTTCGACGAAGAGCCAGTCGCGGATGTTCTCTCCCTTGCCGTAGACGGGCAGGGGCTTGCGCTTGCGGATGTTGTCGATGAAGAGGGGGATGAGCTTCTCGGGGAACTGGTACGGGCCGTAGTTATTCGAGCAGTTCGTCACGATCGTTGGCAGGCCATAGGTATCGTGGTAGGCACGGACGAAGTGGTCGCTGGAGGCCTTGCTGGCAGAGTAGGGGCTGTGCGGAGCGTACTTGGTCTCCTCGGTGAAGAAGCCCCCGCCTATCTCCAGTGCGCCATAGACTTCGTCGGTGGAGATGTGGTAGAAGCGCTTCCCCTCAAAGCGCTCGGGCGTAGCGCCCCACGTCACGCGGGCAGCTTCGAGTAGGCTCAGCGTACCCATGACGTTGGTGCGGGCGAAGGTGAACGGGTCGGAGATGCTTCGGTCTACGTGGCTCTCTGCCGCCAGATGGATGATACCGTCGATGGTATGCTCCGTGATGAGAGTACGCATACGCTCGTAGTCACAGATGTCCGCTTCGACGAAGGTATAGTTGGGGAGGCTTGCGACATCCTCAAGGGTCTTCAGGTTGCCCGCATAGGTGAGCTTATCCAGGCAGACGATGTGGTACTGTGGATACTTATTGGCCAGAAGTCGGACGACATGCGAGCCGATGAAGCCAGCGCCGCCGGTGATGAGAAGGGAGCGGTGATAGTGCATGAGTGGGTGGTGAAGAGGATTATTCGGGGAGTGAGGCGGTGAGCTGCAGGCATTCCTCCAGCGCGGTGCGCCAGTGGGGGATGGTGATGCCGAAGGCTTCGCGCACACGTGCCTTGTCGAGGACAGAGTAATGGGGGCGCTCCGCACGTGTCGGGTACTCGCTGCTGCGTATGGGGTGGAGCTGCGTGTCGTAGCCCGAGAGGCGGAAGATGGCTTCGGCGAAGTCGTACCAAGAGCACACGCCTTCATTGGAGAAGTTGTAGAGCCCAGTCTTATCGAGCTGTCTACGCTCAATGATCCCCACGATGCAGCGTGCCAGATCGAGTGCCGAGGTCGGGGTGCCGACTTGGTCAAAGACGACGCGCATCTCGGGGCGCTCCTTACCGAGGCGAAGCATGGTCTTCATGAAGTTCGCCCCATAGGGAGCGTAGAGCCATGAGGTGCGCAGGATGATGTGGCGGGGTGCGAGGCGCTGTATCGCCTCTTCGCCACGGCGCTTCGTCTGCCCGTAGACGCCGATAGGCTCCGTGGGCATGTCCTCCGTGTAGGGCATAGAGCTGCGCCCAGAGAAGACGTAGTCGGTGGAGATATGGATGAGGAAGATGCCGAGGCGCTCGGTGAGCTCCGAGAGACGTGCTACGGCGAGGTGGTTGATTTCGTCCGCCTGCTCGGGCTCGTCTTCGGCTCGGTCGACAGCGGTGTAGGCCGCACAGTTGATGATGACTTCGATGCCCTCACGGGTAGCGAACTGCTCGATAGCCGAGGTGTCGGAGAGGTCCAGCGTCTCTCTCGTAGCGAAGTGATAGAGGTCGGTAGCGCCCTGAGCGACGTGCTCGATGCAGCGCCCGAGCTGGCCTGAGGCTCCGAGGACGAGGATCTTCATAGGCGGCTGGTCGGGCTGTAGTCGAAGAGCTGTGGCGCTTCGGCGAGGCGAGGATGCTTGCTATCCTTCTCGGATAGACAGATGGCTTCGGCGGGCAGCTGCCAGTCGATGCCGAGTGCGGGGTCATCCCATGCGATGGCTCCCTCTGCATCGGGCGCGTAGTAGTTGTCGCACTTATACTGGAAGACAGCCTCATCGCTGAGGACACTGAAGCCGTGTGCAAAGCCACGAGGCAGGAAGAGCATCCGATGATTGTCCTCAGAGAGCTCGACGGCGACGTGCTTCCCGAAGGTCGGAGAGCCGACGCGCACGTCCACAGCTACATCAAGTACCCGTCCACGGACGACACGCACGAGCTTAGCCTGGGCGTGAGGTGAGAGCTGGAAGTGCAGGCCACGTACCACGCCATAGCTGGAGCGGCTCTCGTTGTCTTGGACGAAGTGGATAGGAGTGACGAGCTCGGCGAAGCGCTGCTCGCTGAAGGATTCGAAGAAATAGCCCCGCCCATCACGGAAGATGCGTGGCTCGATGATGACGACCTCGGGGATCGAGGTAGGGATGATCTGCATGGAGAAGTGAGGCGGATGGGGATTACTTCATGTCGGCCACACGCAGTAGGTATTGCCCGTACTGGTTCTTAGCCATAGGAGCAGCGAGCTCGATGAGTGCCTCGCGGGTGAGCCAACCAGCACGGTAAGCGATCTCTTCGAGGCAAGCAATCTTCAGCCCCTGACGCTTCTCGATGACCTCGACGAAGGTCGAAGCCTCAGAGAGTGAGTCGTGCGTACCGGTATCGAGCCATGCAAAGCCACGGCCGAGTGTCTGCACGAGGAGCTGCTCACGGCGGAGGAACTCTTGGTTCACACTCGTGATCTCCAGCTCGCCACGGGCCGAGGGCCGTACGCCCTCGGCGACCTTGACGACGGAGTTCGGGTAGAAGTACAGCCCCACGACAGCGTAGTTGCTCTTAGGCTCCTTGGGCTTCTCCTCGATAGAGATACAGCGGCCGTCGGGAGCGAACTCCGCTACGCCGTAGCGCTCAGGGTCGCTGACCCAGTAGCCGAAGACGGTAGCTTCATTGCGCTCCTCGGCATCCTCGACAGCCTGACGCAGGGTCTGCGTGAAGGACATGCCGTAGAAGATATTGTCGCCGAGTACGAGGCATACAGAGTCGCCGCCGATGAAGTCCTTGCCGATGAGGAAGGCTTGTGCCAGCCCCTCGGGGCGAGGCTGCTCTGCATAGGAGAAGTGCACGCCGTAGTCGCTACCATCGCCGAGGAGGCGACGGAAGGCGGGTAGGTCTTCGGGGGTAGATATGATGAGGATATCCCGTATCCCAGCGAGCATGAGCACCGAGATAGGGTAGTAGACCATGGGCTTATCATAGATAGGCAGGAGCTGCTTGCTCACGCCCTTGGTGATGGGATAGAGGCGCGTGCCTGCACCCCCGGCTAAGACTATTCCCTTCATAGATGGATCGACAATGTAGGAGGATCAGTGCTACTGCACTGTTATCGTTAGATAAAGGTATAAAAAAAGGGTGAGCTACCCGTCTGGGAGCTCACCCTCTATATTGTGATCTCGGTGAGATCTTATTAGTTGCGTCTACCGAGGATGCGGAGCAGATAGAGGAAGAGGTTGATGAAGTCGAGGTACAGGTGGAGTGCACCGAGGAGGGCAATCTTCTTCGTACGCTCTTCATCACCGATAGACTCTGCTACCAGAGACTTGATCATCTGCGTGTCGTAGGCTGTGATGCCGACGAAGATGAGCACACCGACGTAGCTGATGATCCACATGAGCGTATCACTCTTGAGGAAGAGGTTCACCAAGGTAGCGATGATCAGCCCGATAAGTGCCATATAGAGGTAGCTGCCCACCTTCGAGAGGTCGCGTTTCGTGAAGTAACCGAAGGCAGCCATCGCACCGAAGGTCGCCGCCGTGATGAAGAACGTCGAGGCAATGGACTCACCCGTGTAGACGATGAAGATAGGGCTTAGCGTGACACCACTGAGTACGGAGTAGAATACGAAGGCCCCCGTCGCTACTGGGATGGAGAACTTCATGATGTTGCGCGAGAGGATCCATACCAGAGCAAGCTCGCCGATACAGAGACCCCAAAAGAGCCCTTGGTGCTCAAATAGGTAGTCCAAGAGGTTTGAGTCAGCGGTGAAGAGAGCCGTAAGCCCCGTGATAGCCAAACCGAGCGCCATCCATACGAAGGCACGTACGACAGACTGACGTACGAGTGCGGGGAAGTCATAAGCGACGCGTGATGAGCTGAGTGGTTCGTCCTGGAAGGGGAATTGAGAGTTGTTCATGCGATGTGTGTAATGGAGATTTTGATATCAATATGCGGGGCAGGTGCCGAGACACCTGCCCCACGTTGGTCTTATTAGAAGCGGATAGAGAGGGTAGCTACAGCCTTGTGACGCTGGTTCGTCTCCTTGATAGCCTGCATACCTACGAGTTCATCGGGCTTGACCTTACCTGCACGGATGTCAGCATCCGAAGCATTGAGGTAGGAGCCGTAGTCGTTGACGTAGGGGAAGGCGAAGGTACGAGCCTTGGCATCGGAGTAGACGTACGCCAGATCCAGCGAGAGGCTGGGGGTGATGCGGAAGCCCGCACCGAGCGAGAAGCTATTCTGGCTGTCGGGGAGGGTGTAGTGTACCGCGGGACCCGAGACGAGTACTTCGGTCGACGCCATATCGCCCTGGAGACGAGCGTTCTTGACGGGCGAAGAGGAGTAGCGATAACCGGCACGCAGGGCGATGCGGTCGCTAAGCATAGCTTCGGCGCCGAGGCGGACGGTGTGCACACCACCGAAGTTCGTCTTCAGGCGAGCGTTGTCTTCTTCAAAGCCAATCTCACTGCCATCATATTCGTCATAGGTGCTGTTGCTGAGGCGCAGAGAACCACTCGTATAGTCATAGTCAGCGCTGATGAAGCCATGACGACCGATGAAGTACGCACCACTGAGCCCGAAGCGCCAGTTGCCACGCAGGGCGTAGGAGTTAGCTGCACTCTTAGGCGTGACGACTTCGTTGGCCTTGTTGTTGTACCCGCCGAGGCTACTCGCCTGGAAGTCCATCTTCATCGAGTAGAAGGTGGGCGTATAGAGCGAAGCACCGAGACGAAGCCCTTCGACAGGCTCGTAGAGAAGTCCGAGTCCGACGCTACCTCCGAAGCCTGATACACTCTTAGTGTTTTGCAGTGTCAGGTAGTTGTTGCCACGGAAAGCCTCGTGATAGTACGAAGCCATCTCATAGTCCAGTGAGGAGAGCGTGAGCGCCGCCCCGAAGTGCAGAGCATCGTTAGCCTCGAAGCCGAGGGCGATATCGTAGTCGGTGATATTCCCCTTCTCGCGTAGTACGAGGTCCGCATTGTCGGGCAGACCGATGCTGGGCTGTGGATAGGGCGTCCCATCGGGAGCGGTACTATACATATAAGCCGAGCGGTAGCTTCTGCTGCCGTTGTCGATATCGATCCATCCTGCGCCAGCACCGAGGATAGACATCCAGGGTATATAGTCGTTCTTAAAGGCTGCAGTCGTGGTTATGTAGCTCTTCTCGAAGTATCTATCGACGTTAGGGGATCGCAGATTGTCGTAGCGAGCGTTGTTCGTACGCGCAGCAGAGAAGTCTGCCAGCGAGGAGAAGTTCGCGCTCTGAGGCAGTACTGCCGAAGCGTGGAGCTCGCGGTCGAAGCGCCCTGCATTGCGAATGCTGAAGGCGAAGGATACGGGGCCACGTGAGGCTCTATTCGTACCAGCCTGATAGGAGAACTCCTCAAAGAGGAACTTCCCCTTCATGTCCTGCGAGGTAGACGTGCCGTACCAGACACCACGGTCGGCACCGAAGCCACCACCGAGGGTCAGCGAGAGACGGTTGTTCCCACGGAAGAGGGAGATCCCCGCAGGATTGCGTACGAGGGAAGCGACGTCAGAGCCTACGGCACCCATAGCGCCCGAGAGGGCAGCATAGCGTGCTGATCCTACAGGCTCATGAGGAGAGCCAAGGCGGAAGGCTTCCATCTCACTCTGTGCACTCAGTGATAGGGGTAGGAGGCTCAGTGCCACTACGCCTAAGATCTTATGCTTGATGTTCATGAGTTATCCAATCTAATAAAGGTGGAGTAAACGATATACCCTTAGGGCAAGCCTTAGCGACGGCGTGGGGGAGCCGTGTAGCCACCGCCACCTCCAGAGTTGGAGTTGTTCGTCGAGTTCGAAGAGCCCTGATCATAGCTGCGCTGAGGATAGCTGTCGTAGCTACGCTGCTGCTCTACGGGACGGCTCTGCTGCGTGCGGGGATAGTCGCTGTAGATCGTACGACCCTGCTGTGACATACTACCCTGATCGTAGGAGCGCTGTGGGCCGATGTAGCCCTGATCGCGTACGCTGGAGTAGGCTGAGTAGCCACTTGCGCGGCGAGTCGTCGAGCGGGCCCCGTGCGAGTAGGGGTTGTTGTAGTAGTGCTCGTTGTAGGCACGCGTAGCAGCCCCTGCGGCATAGCCATAGTAGTAGCCAGGGTAATAGCCACCGTAGTAGCCGTCATACCAGCCTCCGTAGCGAGAGCCGTAGTACCCACCATAGTAGCCACGGGTGTAGCCATAGTAGTAGGGATCGTAGTAGCCTCCATACCAGCTACCGTAGTAGCGGGGATAACCATAGTAGTAAGAGGAGGTGTAGAAGGGATCATACCATGAGCTCCAGCCCCAGCTGGCACCCCAGCCGAAGCGACTTCCCCAGAAGGGGTCGCTGCTCCCTACGCGTACATAGACATCGGGTCCCGCATAGCGGTAGTCGATATCATTGTACCAAGGGTCTGCGTCGATGTAGACGCGACGAGCACCCTGGATCGTCATCGAGCCATCTCCATAGAAGCGGCTGAGACGAGAGGAGTAGGGGCCGTAGACCTCTGCTCCACCATCCTTCTGGCGCTGCTCCTTGAGCAGACGACCCAGCTCGCTACGGGTCAGCGTGATGGTGTCTTCGGGCAGGGAGAGGTGCCCGTTGTATGCATCGATCTCACGATCGGCCTGCTTCTTCTTGTAGTTGGCGATGAGTGCGGCCTGTTCCTTTTCCCAGGCTTCACGCTCGGCCTTCTCGGCGGCGCGGCGTAGCTCGGCCTTGCGGCGCTCTTCCTTATCGATCTTCTTGAGGTCGCTGCGGCGATAGTAGGCGTCGTCGAGGTACTTGTTGTCGGTCTGCGCCAGGGCAGCCGTACCTGACAGGAGCCCCACTCCCATCAGGAGGAATAGCTTCATTGTCTTCATAAGTCCAGTACGTCTTTATTATTCTATATATCCGTTGTCTTAGGCCCACGCTGCGGCTTTTCACTCTCCTGGGTGGAGAGGCGCATAGTGGGAGTTTACAGCGGTAAAGTTAGCATTTATTTACGAATAGCAAAGCGCGTGCCAATATTCTTGACTCTTGGCTATTTGTCCAAAAATGTCCGCTGTCCTGTGTCAAGATGACGTGATATGATGTCGGAGTGCTGCTCTCCTGCTACGCTTCGTAGCCTGCTATAAGCTCCCCAGAGAGGAGGTGATTAGTTGGGGAGAGTGGTCGTCGGAGTGACAGGAGCGCTGGGCTCGCTATCGTCACCGTTCTCCTTGTTGTACTCTTCGACGAGCTGCTTGAGGGCGCGGTGGTAGAAGGCGACCGTCGAGGCCAGAGCGTCGCTCATGCGGAGCGCGAGGCGGTCAATGGGCGTGCCAGGCATGATGAAGGCTTCGACCGAGAAGACGATATCGCCCTCTTCATCGACATAGGCCTTACTGACCTTCTGGTCGAAGTCCGTCTTAGCGCAGGCCTTGTAGAGGAAGGCTTCGTGCACGTCATCGAAGGCGGCACGCTCAAAAGTGGCACGTACGAGGAGGAACTCAGGGTCATCCTCACGGTAGTAGAAGCAGCAGAAGATGCCTTCGTTCTTATAGACGATGCGGATCTCGTTGTCGCGCTCGGGGCGATAACCTTCCTTGGAGAGTGCTTCTAAGATCGTAGGGAGTACAGATGAGGGGACGAGAGTCGCTGCCTCGCTATTCTTTTTAGTAAACTTATCAAAAAGTGCCATTGCTCTAACTAAAATTGGTTTGTATTCGACAATGACCCATGCAGCTTGCGCTATATGGGCTTCTACACAAAGATAACCTTTTGGAGATTAATAGCCTTTTAAGCTCCGTGTGGAGGCAGGGCTTGCGCATCAAAATCGGTGGGCTGTATCGAGGACGTAGCTACCAGCGTGAAGCGGATTATTCGGCAAACTTGCCCTATATCAGAAGTCCCTTGTAGCTCCTCTTCTCGTGCTACACGACTCCGTAATTAGAGTGGATCGTGAGTGATGCTCTATCGGGTCAATTCATAGACGACTACTGGTGTGTACGCGGACCACTATTGCTGTGGGGGGCAAACGACTATTCGTCCCGCATACGAACGACTACACGTTCGTATGCGGGACGAATACTTGTATGAGGGTAACCGACTATTTCTTCTGTGTCCGCCCTACCATCGGTCGTCTAAGGCGGAGGAGCAAGCACCTCGGGAGGGGCGTTATTCCCCCTTATCCCCAGTAAGATCCCAGTACGTGCGGTGGAAGAACGCAATCGTCGATCCGAGAGCTTTAGTCATATGTAGCGCGAGAAGATCAATGGGAGTACCCGAGGGGATGAAGGCCTCCACGGTAAAGGTCAGTTCTCCCTCTCCGTCAATATAAACCTTACCTGCCTTTTGGCTTGCATTCACCTTAGCGCAGATCTGATGAAGTAGCAGTTCGTCGGCAGCAGAGAAGGCTCCGCGCTCGAAGGTAGCCTGTGCGAGTAGGAACTCGGGATCATTCTCGAGATAGCAGAAGTTGCAGTAGAGCCCGTCGTCGTCATAGCCCACACAGGATTCGGTTTGACGCTGTGACTTGTACCCCGCTTTATTAAGTGTCTCGATGATCGTAGGAAGTACGGAGGAGGGTGAAGTCGTGTTCTCCTTCTTTGTGAACTTGCCGAAAAGTGACATAGTGCTTAGTTGTTTTGAGTGAGTATATCCATTCTTGAGGTATGGAGCGAACTGTCTTTTGCAAAAGTACTCATTAAGGGGCGAGTAGCGGTAAGCCGTTGGCTACGGTGGAGGAAATTGTGCTAAGGCATTGTGCGCCCAGCTCCCCGATATACCTCTCCGAAGTGATCAAGCCCTTCGCCTTGTCGTGAGTATTCCTCTTATCCAGTGGAGGGAAAAGTGTCCTTCTCGAGAAGAAAAAAGCACCTTCACGTAGAGGTTTTCCTCTGTCTATGTACGTAGTCTTAAAGACCAGGCACGTCAGTCCAAATATCCACGTACGTAGATATTAGAGCCAGGTACGTAGCCCAAACTTATCTGCTACTCGTCCGTAACTTTTATCCATACGCGGAGCAACAATCTATACCTATACTTACCCTTTGGGATCAGCGGTACTGCACACTCTCTATATAAGGAAGAGGTCTGCTCCGATGGGCGTGTAGCCTCGGGGCAGACCTCGGTAAGAGGGCGGAATAAAGTCGGGAGGGGCAGGCTTAGCGCTTGCGGTCGACGAGGAAGCGCAGGTGCTGCAGGACGGTCGTCACGAGTCCGTAGTGGTGGCGCATAACGTGGAAGCGCTCGATGAGCGAGGCGCGATGGTTGGCTGTCGTCGTCCCTTCGTTGAGGTAAAGTGCTATCGGCTCGGGATAGAAGGCCGTGGTCTTGGCTTCCTTGAGTACACGGATGCACCAGTCGACGTCGGCAGAGAAGCGGTAGCTGAGGTCGTAGTGGGGCGAGATGCTTCGCTTAGCGACGAAGGCCTGATGACAGACGAGCATCCCCGAGCGGAAGCTACGCCAGTCGAGCTGGTGAGGGGGGCGCAGGCGTCTTAGCCCGAGATCGTGGTCTTCGGCATCGATGAGGCGCGTGTCTCCGTAGAGTACGTCGGGGAGGCTGTCGCCCGTGCAGGTAGCTCGGACGAGATCCTCAACGGTGGTGGGGCTGGCCAGGGCATCGCCTGCATTGACGTACCACACGTAGTCGCCCGTAGCTCGGTCGAGCCCCTTATTCATCGCATCATAGATCCCCTTATCACGTTCGCTATAGATCTCGGCCTCAGGAGCCAGCTCGCGGACGAGCTCCAGCGTGTTGTCCTTAGAAGCTCCGTCGATGATGAGGTACTGGATGTTCGGATAGGTCTGTGCCGAGACGCTACGGAGCGTGCGGGTGATCGTGCTGGCAGCGTTGTAGCAAATCGTGATGATGGATATACGTGGTTGCATCGTAGCAGTCAGGGTATAGGTGATTATTCGGCGGAGCTGTCTCGGTCAAGTGCCGTGCGGTAGAGCTCCACAAGGTGGGAGGCTACGGCAGGTGCTCCGAAGCGCTGGGCGCTCTCGCGGCAGGTGCGGGGGGAGAAAGCCCCTGCGTCGTCTCGCTCTCGTCCAAGGAGGGCGGCGAGGCGATCGGCATAGACCGCTGTGTCATAGGCGGGGACGAGGTAGCCATTGACCCCGTCGAGGATGATATCTTCGGGCCCCGAGCAGCGGAAGCTCAAGGCGGGGGTGCCCACGGATAGTGCTTCGACGAGCGTCTGCCCGAAGGTCTCATAGACGCTCGTGGAGATGAGTACGTCCGAGGCGGCATAGAGGCTCGCCAGCTGTGCGCGGTCACGGATGCTCCCGAGGGCGATGTGGGGAAGAGCGAGGCTGTCGAAGTAGCCCTCACGGCGGATGCCCCCTACGAGCAGGAGTGTCGTGCGCTCGGCGATCTCAGGATGGCGGAGCTGGAGCTGCTGAGCGATCTCCATCAGGAGGTGTGGCCCCTTGACTTCATCATCGAGGCGGGCCGCGACGATGGTGACGTAGTAGCGCCCCGCCTTGCGGGTGAAGGGTGCGGGTATCGCAGTCGCTGTCTCAGGAGAGAAGAGGCTGAGATCAATGGGATTGGCGAGGATAGCTGGCGCTCCGTAGCGCTGCATCAGTGGGCTTCGCTCGAAGAGCTTGACTTCGGCACTGCCGACGGCGATGTAGCGGAAGGGCTTCTCTGCGAGGAAAGCCTTCTTCCGAAGCGTCGTCCGTGAGAGGTCGTGCTCTTGCTTACTCGCCAGGAGGGGGCAGTAGCCACAGCCCGCTTGGTAGCGTGGACACTCCTTAGCGCCCTCACGCCCCAGCTCCAGAGGAAGGTGGCAGATGCCCGTGGCAGCCCACAGGTCGTGCAGGGTAGAGAAGACGGGCTTACCGAGGGCAGCGAGCTTTCGGAGGGTGGTGAGGGAGAGGAAGCCTTGGTTGATCCAATGCAGGTGAAGGATATCGGCTTCCCTTACCCACGGGTGCGAAGCGATATCACAGCCCCAGCGCGCCGTCGAGACACGGAAGAGATGCTGACGTGAGCGGCCGTTGCGGAGGTAGATCTCCAGTCGCTCAAGGAGGAAGGCCGCCTTGGCCCAGAGGCGTCGTGGGGTGGTATCAGCGACGGAGGCGATACGCTCATCCGCCGTACCCTTCTTCACGACGAGCATACGTACCTCGATGCCGACAGCCGTGAGGGCATCAAGTAGGCGGCGACAAGCCTCTGCCGCTCCGCCTCCCTCATCAGAGGTGCAGAGCAGAAGCACGCGAAGGGGCGCTTTGCCTTGGGGACTTGTCGGGAGGCTCGTCACGTGTCGTCGGGGATTAGCGGCGTAGGCGCTTGGGGAGCTTGCCCTCGAGCATACTCATCAGCTCAGGCGTGATGCGCAGAGCCAGGAGCGCGAGGAGCAGACCCAGCCCCACGAGAGCCGAGCGAACGAAGAGGTCGATCCATACCGAGCTGAAGGTCGGGAGGAGCGCATCAATACCCCACGCCACGGCTGCAATCGGTATCAGAAGGAGCATACGACTGGTGAAGGGACTGACGTGCATCTTCACACTCAGCAGGAGCTGCTGCAGGCCGTAGCTCACGATATTTGTGAGGAGCATCGCCAGCGCTGCGCCGAGTGTGCCGTAGGCTGGGATGAGGAAGACGGTGGAGACGAACGACATCACGAGCACGCTGATCGTGTAGTAGATATTCCACTTGTAGTAGCGTGAGGTGCTGACGACCGTATGGCTGCAGGTCAAGGTCAGCTCGACGAGCTTCGCCAGCCCGAGGTAGAAGAAAATCCACTTACCGCCGGTGAACTGCTCGCCATTGGGCATGATACCGAAGATGTTGTCGATATTCACCCAGATCATCGCGAAGATCAAGAGCCCCGAGAGGAGCTGATAGAAGGCTACGAGGCGGTAGACGTCCTCGACGCGCTTCGTGTCGCCGTGCTTCGCTGCCTCGGCGATCTTCGGAGCTGCCACATTGAGGATAGCGCGCATCGGGATCTCAATGATCGAGACCATATAGAAGGCCATCGTATAGACCCCAGCGGAGGAGAGCCCCCCGCGGTCGATGAAGGCCACCATGAAGAGGTCCATACGCCCTGCCAGCGTGATGCCCACCGAGCTCAGCGTATAGAGTGCCGTATAGCGATAGAAGCCACGGCGCATCTCGGGTGAGACGTAGCTGGGGTTGTGGCGAAGGCTTAGCGAGGTGATCTGCCCGAGGTAGACGCCGCTGGCAAGCATACAGACGCCGAAGCTCCCGATGAAGCCCCACACCATCGTCGTGAAGTCGATGTAGCCGAAGGCATAGAGCAGGTAGGCGGCGAGCTGGAGTACACGCAGGAGTACCTCCTTGATGCCCTTCGGTACTGCTACACGCATCAGCTGATAGGTGTAGAGCTCGAAGATCGTCCATCCCATCGTGAAGAGCGTCAGCGGTATCACAGCATAGTAGAAGTCCGCGAGCAGTGGGCTTCTGTCGCTGTAGAGCGACATCAGAGGCCCCTTGGCGAGGATGTAGAGGAGTGTCATCAGCACGGCACCGATCGCCCCGACGACCGTCACGTAGTAGAAGAAGCCGTGGTTCGGCCCATCCTCAGCACGGTAGGGGTTGGTCTCGGAGTCGCGGAAGAAGGGGAAGTAGCGACTGAGTGAATAGGTCATCCCGAGCATGCCCAGCCCCGAGAGCTGTGTCGCCAGCTCGGGCAAAAGGCGCGTCAAGCCAATCTCCTCGGGAGTGAGGAACTTGGCCAAGATGAAGAAGGTCGTCAGGAAGCCTATCCCGACGCCTATGTAGGTCACGATGGTACCAGTGATACTTTCCTTTGCTGCTACGCTCGCCATGTATAGTTCTCTATCCTCGCTCCGCAGTCGAGTAGGCGCGGTGGAGGAGGTAAAAGTCCATAAGGGTAAGGGCCGTCATCGCCTCGACGATGGGTACGGCACGCAGGGCGACACATGGGTCGTGGCGCCCCGTGATAGAGAGGGGGGTGGGTGTGCCATCAGTGCGACAGGTCGTCTGCTCGCGACCGATGGAGGAGGTGGGCTTGAAGGCCGTGCGGAAGGTGAGTGGTGCACCCGTGCTGATGCCACCGAGGAGACCACCGCAGTGGTTGGTCTGCTGTCCGATAGCCCCTGCTTCGGTGGGGACGAAGGGATCGTTGGCCGCTGACCCGTACTCAGAGGCGAGTGCAAAGCCATCGCCTATCTCGAAGCCTCGAGCGGCATTGATGCCCATCATCGCTGAGGCCAAGCGGCTGGAGAGCTTGTCATAGAGTGGCTCGCCTAAGCCTGCGGGGAGGCCATCGACACGGCAGGAGATGACCCCTCCGATGCTGTCGCGGCTATCGCGTGCCTCGGCTACGGCTGCTGCCATGCGCTCTGCTGTCGCCTTGTCGGGGCAGGGTACGACGTCCTCATAGCGTCTCTGGAGGAGCACCTTATCGCCCTCGGTGAGATGAATCGCCTCATACAGATGGCTGTCATCATAGTGGACAGCACCGACTTGACTGAGGTAGGCCGAGATGTGGACGCCTTCGGCTCGAAGCCACTGCTCACAGAAAGCACCTGCGACGACACGCACGACGGTCTCGCGTGCTGAGGCTCTCCCGCCACCTCGTGGGTCGCGGTGTCCGTACTTCGCCTGATAGGTGAAGTCGGCATGCCCAGGGCGGTAAAGGTCACTGAGCTGTGAGTAATCTTGGCTTCGTGTGTCGGCATTGTCGATGACGAAGGCAATGGGTACGCCCAGCGTCCGCCCCTCATAGATACCCGAGAGGAAGCGTACCTTGTCGCTCTCGCGCCGTGGGGTAGTGAGGTCGCTTCGTCCGCCTTGTCTGCGACGTAGAGCTTCCTCGATAGCGGCTTCGTCAATGGCGAAGCCTGCAGGGAAGCCGTCGAGCACACCACCGAGGGCGGGTCCGTGGGACTCACCGAAGGAGGTTAGGCGAAGGAGCCTGCCGAAGGTATTCATCGTCGTGGGCGGGTGAAGGGGGTGATATAGCAAAGCACGGATGCCCACGAGCCTAAGGCTCAGGGTATCCGTGCTCTATGATTACGCGTGCTTAGTGGCAGCCACAGCCACCGCCGCAACCACCTTCTTCGTGGCCTTCGTGATCGTGGTCGCAGCCACAGCCGCAGCCACCATCATGCCCGCCGAAGAACTGCTCGATCTCCTCGGGCGTAGCATCATGGACTTCCTTGATAGAGCCGATGAAGTGGAGGTCTTCGCCTGCCAGGGGGTGGTTGAAGTCGAATACGACGACTTCTTCCTTGATCTCGAGGACGCTACCACGGATGATCTGCCCGTCGGGCGTGTGCAGGGGCAGCGTAGCACCTTCGACGACCAGAGCATCGAGCTTGCCTTCGCTGTCGACGAAGATCTCACGGGGCAGCTCCTGGACGGCTTCGTCAGAAGGCTCACCGTAGGCCTCTTCGCACTTGAGGACGAAGTCGAACTTGTCCCCTGCCTTGAGGCCGAAGAGCTGCTTCTCGAAGGCGGGCAGCATCATACCCATACCCTGGATGTACTCCAGAGGACGGTCGGGGGTGGTCTGCTCCATCAGGATACGCTCGTTCTCATCACCGACGTACAGCTCGTAGTCGAGTGCGACGAACTTATTAGGTGCTATCGTCATAATCTACACTATGATATTTAGGATGTGAATAATGGGATGTTCCTACCTCATGCAAGGCGGGAGGCATCGCCGAACTGGCGCAAAGTTAGCTAATTCTCACCGAATAGCTTGAGGCATGAGCTGCCGCTGCATGGAGCTTCTTCATGGAGCTCCGTCGTTACCGCGAGTATTCCTCTTATCCAATGGAGGGAAAAGTGTCCTTCTCGTGAAGAAAAAAGCGCCTTCCCGTAGTGGTTTTCTTCTGTCTATGTACGTAGTCTTAAAGACCAGGCACGTCAATCCAAATATCCACGCACGTAGATATTAGAGCCACGTACGTAGCCCAAACTTATCTGCGACTCGTCCACAACTTTTATCCATACACGAAGCAAGAACCTAATATAGATCCGCATCACGACCTATATAGGTTGACTCAGCGACCAATATAGGTTCGTACCCCTTACCGCTATGGGTCTGGGGTAGCACTTTCGTGAAGATGAGGGAAGGAAGAGGGGTAGGTGCCTTTGCCGTAGCAGCTTAGAAGGGGTATCCGATAGCCAGATGGAAGCCTAAGGCATCGCGGAAGCTGGGGATATTATACCAGCCACTTCGTGTCGTCTTGTAGGGGAAGTGGAGGCCCACACCGACATCGAAGCGCACGACGAGGAACGAGAGGTCATAGCGCAGACCTGCTCCCGTACCTACGGCGACTTGGTCGAGGAACTTACCCAACGAGCCTGCTTCGCTGAGTGCAGCTCCAGGACGAGAGGAGTCGGGGCGCAGGAGCCATACATTCCCTGCATCGAGGAAGACAGCGCCGTAGCAGCTACCGAAGAGGTGACGGCGGAACTCTGCGTTCGCCTCGAGCTTGAATTCTCCCACGCGGTCCATGAAGGAGTAGGCATTGACGGTCGTAGGATTGTAGCTCCCTGGGCCAAGGCTTCGTACCGTGAAGGCTCGGATACTATTAGCACCCCCGACGTAGAACTGCTCGATATAAGGCGCCGTAATAGCATTGCCATAGGGATAGATAGCTCCCGTAGCGAAGTGCGTAGCCAGCGTCTGCATGCGGTCGATGCGGTAGGAGTAGCGGAGGTCAATGGCAGCCTTGACGAACTGTGCAAAGGGTACACCGAAGAGCGTCTTCGTGTCATTGTATTCACGACCGAAGGCCCTCATCGTAGCATTGACGAGATTCCCTGCCTCACTGATTTCGCCCGAGAGCTGCATGTAGTGTGGGCTGTCGTCCTCGCGGTGGGTATAGGTGAAGCCGTAGCCGACCTTGGGGATGAACTGATTGCTCAAGCTAAGCCCAAGGGCGGGGTTGGCGAGGATGAGCTGGTCGAAGCGCTCCGTCGTGCGGGTCAGCCGAGTGAAGTTCAGGCTGAGCGGCGTGATACGATGGCTCCATCTGCTCGACGGCTGGAAGTTGTAGTCCATCGTGAAGGAGAGGGAGCGTAGGGTATAGTAGCGCGCGTGATTGACACTCTGAAGAGCGACCTTGAAACTCGTCGACGTCGGGTACTTGTAGTACGCATCGATGAGGCGAGGGAAGAGGATCGAGGGGAAGGTGAGGGAGAGGTCGGCACCGAGCTGATAGCTATTGATAGACACCGAGTAGGAGTCTGCAGGGCTACGCCCCGTCTGCCACTCATAGGAGCCAGAGACGCTGGCGGAGAGCTTCTCCCCACCACCGAAGACGTTGCTTCGCTCGATAGCAGCCGAGATACCTGGCCCGATGAAGTCCGTCGACTTACGCATGAAGGCCGCCCCGAGGTAGGTGCTCCAGGGCTTGTCCTTCCTGAGGAGGATCATCAGATCGAGCGTGCCGATGCTGTCTGCGACGCTCGAGAAGGTGGGGCGCTGTACGGCGGTCGAGTCGCTCGTGCTACGCATCGCTGTGCTATCTACCGCTGTGGAGTCCTTGGGTAAGGTCTTACGAGGGGTGAAGTAGAATTCTACGGAGGAGAAGGCATTGAGCCCCGTGAGTGCCGATAGTGTGCGCTCCTCCTCGAGACTGCTGTAGAGCTTGCCTGGGCGGATGCGGACACGGGTCCTCAGCGTACCGGGGCGGACGATGGGGCGGCCCGAGTAGTACAGAGCGATGCTGTCGGTGAGGGCTACGCTATCCGTCGTGGTGAGGTTCGTGGGGGCTTCAGGATCTTCGGGGAGCTGGCGGAGCATGATCTTCCCCACACGCCACTGGCGTAGCGCTTCGGGAGGCGTGCTCGTAGAGAGTACCGTGCGTAGGTGCACACGCTGTGGGGTGATGAGGGTATCAGCTTCGTAGCCGATGTGCTCAGACTTGAGGTAATAGTAGCCGTGCTCACGGAGGAAGGCACGGGTGATGGTGCGGTCATCCTCGAGTGCAGCGATGGAGAAGGGGCGTCCCTTCTGTAGGGCACTGAGGCGGTGATGGTAGAAGTATCTCCCAGGGCGGATGTAGACACGAGGGAAGTACTGCACGCTGTCTAAGAGGAAGAGTGGGCCCAGCTGCATCTTGTAGTCCACACGTGCCTGCATAGAGTCGGCCGTGGCGGGGATGATCTCGGAGCTGGTCGTGGCGCGGAGGTAGCCGTGCTCACGGAGCGTCTGCTGGGCGACCTTGGCACGCAGGCTGGGGCTGACGTCTCGCATCCAGACGGGCTTGGCTGTGAGGCGACGCATCACGCGCCCCGCAAGCGTAGAGTCCGCAGAGAAGTGCATGTAGATAGCAGGACTCAGGAGTGCAAAGGGGAAGCGTATAGAGCTACTACCGAAGACCGACCCGTTGGGCGCATAGTTGAGGCGCTCCTCGGCAGCGGCTATCGCCTGCTCAGCGTAGGAGTGCTGCGGACGGTCGGAAACCTCGATCTTGCGGATACCTATATAAATCTGGTCATCTGGACCCTGATACTTCCTTATCGAGCACGCCCCGAGAGCGAGGAGTGTGAGGGCGGTAAGGAGGCGGGTAGTGAGACGGATATGCATAAGTGGGATAGGTGTAGATAGGGAGGGCTGGAGGCCTTACTTCGCTTGGTAGCGGAGGGTAGGCATCGAGTCGCTCGTGAGGCTCGGCTGAGTCGAGAGCGTATCGAGACGGGGCTTCCATACTTGACGGAAGAGCGTCGTCGTGGTGTCGGTCGTCGTCTTCTTGCGCTTACGGCGGAAGAGGTCGAGTAGGCTGGACATCTTGCGGCGTATGACATACCCCACACCCGTCTCGGTGAATTCCCCTTCGAGGACGTTGTCGGTGACGAGCTTGTGGTAGAGACTGAGGTACTGCTCACCGCTCTTATCGAGCTGGTACTGCAGAGATACGTTGTCGAGGAAGGTCTGCCCCTGGTTTGTCACGCCTGCGCCACTCTGCACCTTACCCCCGACGATGATACGTATGCGGTCATTGTAGAAGCGGCGGCTGAAGCTATAGGTGAAGTCCGTGCGAGCAGCCTCACCCGAAGAGCCATCGTAGTGGTCGACGCCGAGGTTGAGGTCGGTGCCTTGGAGGAGCTTGCCTGCGGTCTTGTTGATCTGTGACTGCAGGAGTGAGGTCAGTGCGGAGTTGAGGTCCAGATTGCCTGCCCCCGAGCCACCTGCCAGATACATACCTGTCGCCATAAGGGCGATGGCTTGCTTGCTCTGCTCTTCCTTGGTCATCGTCGAGATGCTATTCTGCCCGGAGAGGTTCTCCGGAGCGGAGATGCCGAAGCTGAGGTTCATCTTGCTGACGTAGTCCTTGATGAGGATGCTGACGTTGAAGTTCACTCGCTGGGAGTTCTCCGACGAGCTGGATACGGTGGCCTTGACCTTATTGACAGCGGAGAAGTTGAGGTAGGGGTTGGATATCGGTCCCGTCCACGTGAGGGTGCTGGTGGGATCGATGGAGAAGCGCTTATTGCCCACGACGGGGAGGGTGTAGCTCAGCTCGCCACCACCACTCATCTCGTAGCGTCCCGTCATACTCATCTCGCCGTAGGGCGGATAGGTGAAATGAAGCGTGCCGCCCCCCTGTGCATGGACATAGTCTGTGCCGCCAGCCGTGAGGTCGGCGCCGATAAGTACCGAGGGGTCCACGTTGATCGTCAGATTCACATCAAGCCCACCAAGGGAGGTGGGGGCGATCTCTACCTTCTTTGTGAAGAGGGTGTCGGAGAAGTCGATGAACTGGACGAGCTGATCGGTCTGCTGGCTGGCTGTCAGCGGGTCTTCGCGCATGACGTAGGTGCAGTTCGTACCGCTGAGTACGTTCACGCTACCGCGGACGCGCAGTGAGGTAAGGGGACCCGTAGCCACCATACGTGTCGAGGCGATGATCTTACCATAGAGGAGCTGGTCGTCACGGGTGGGGCGAGGCTCGTCGAGGAGGGTCAGCTCATCAGAGGTGATGCGTAGCGAAGCCGTAGCCTGTGGTGTGGTACTCTTATGTATCGAGCCATCGATATAGATCGCCTTCTTCGGATCTCCTGAGGGACGTAGTGCATAGTGGTCAAAGAAGATATCTGAGCCCTCCATGCGTACGGGGATAGAGTCGAGAGCAAGGTGTGTCCCGTAGGCGTTGAGGTTCAGCATACCCTTGTTTAGGTGCATCTGCCCCGAGAGAAGTGGCTCGGTGAGCTTCCCTGAGAGTCTGATACTCCCGTTGGCTGTCCCCGCAAGCGTGGTACTATTCTCCGCGAGGAAGGGGTTCGCAAGCTCCAGCGGGAAGGAGGTAAGCGTGAGTGTTCCCTTGAGCGGGGAGACCTTCTCACGGGGATAGTAGATCCCATCGATGCTCATCGCTGGCTGACCGTTGTAGCCAATTTCCCCAGTGATATAATGGGAGTCACCGCTACGTGGCTCGTAGAAGAGGGAGGAGGTGAAGTGTCCGAGCTTCTTGTCCTCGTAGCGTAGGTCGCTGATGGAGAGGTCACCCGAGATCGTCGGCTGCTGGCTGAGGTCGCCCTTACGCTGGTAGTGGACGTCGCCGAAGAAGATCCCACCGACGTCGGGGAGTCCCAGACTGCGGTAGTCCTCAAGATGGAGGTTGTGGATACTGAGTAGGATGTCCTGCACTCCAGGTGTCTCCTCGGTGCCCTGCAGGGAGAATTCGCCTCGCTTCTCACCGGTGAGCTTGAGTGAGCCGAGGAGGAAGTTGTCCCGCTTACGTAGGCTGAGCTGGTTGTCGGGATTGATGGTGTAGTCGTTGTAGGCGATACGTAGGCGGTCACCGAGGAAGTGAAGCTGGTAAGCTTCGCCCGACCAGCTACCCGAAGCCTCGGCAGCGTGCACGGTCTGTCCCCGCTCATCCTGATAGGAGACGTCGAGGTGTCCGCTCTCGAGACTTGTGCGTAGGTCGGTGTTGATAGTGAAGCCTTCTTGCTCGCGGAAGTGGGACTTCATGACCGTACCGAAGAGAGCGAGGGACATGCTATCACCTCGTGCGATAGCTGTGCGCTCAGTGGAGATATTGAGCTGGGCCGCGTTGATGCGGAGAGTGTCAACGCGAAGATCGGAGATGGCTACATTGCCACTGATCCCATTTTGGGGAGAGGTAGCGAGGTTGGCCGTCAGGGAACCTACGGCGATACGCTGCTCTGCGAGGTAGTAGCGGAGTGGGTTGTCCTTGCCCATGGAGAGGCTGAAGGTCGCCTTCGGTAGGTGGATAGCGAGGTCCTCAAGATGCTTCGTCGCGGACTTTCCTGAGGTGATGAGCTCGATCTGACGGAGGGTCTCATCGAGTAGGAGCGTGACGTCCTTCTGCGCTACGGTGGGGCTGCTCCCGACATAGAGGGAGGCCTTCATATCGCCCGAGGTGAGGCCGGCATGAATGTCTTGTGACGACGTGGATACATGAAGCTCAGCCTGTGGTGGGGCGATCTTCTCATCGCCCATAGTGAAGCTCATACCATCAAGTACGGCTTGTATGGTGTGCGTGTCTTTGAGGTCGGAGCGGAGCTCACCCTCCAGACGGAGCTTCCCCGCAAGTGGTGTCTCGGAGAAGCCCAAGCGCTGGAGGTCGAGGTCAACGAGCTCCAGTCCGATGCCTGTATTGATGCCTTGGCGGGAGAAGATCCCGTCAAGCTGGAGCGTAAAGTTTGCCCCAGGGTTCATGCTGTTGAGGGAGAGCCCGAGGTTCCCCGACTGGAGGGAGCCGTCGAGGGTGATGTCTTGCAGATGCATGCTACCCCGATTTGCCTCATGCAGTCGGCCTCGGATAGAGAGCTGCGTATGGGGACTGAGTGGATCGAAGCCGCGCCCCTGAAGAGCTACGTCAAGGCTAACCAGCCCGATGGAGTCCTGAGGCATGAAGTGGCGGCCATCAATATCCTGTGCCTTCAGCACCAGGTCATAGGTCTTAGTGGCCTCAGTGAAGTGGCCCTTCAGCTGGAGCTTGCCCGTACCCTCCTCTGCTGTGAGATCTCCCTCATAACGGCCTCGACGGATGTCGACATCACCAGAGAGTGTGAGTGGGCTGGGGATGCGATAGGTCTTAGCTTGCTCGGGAGCAAGGAGTCCGAGGAGGGTATTAGCCTTGGGACCCACACGTCCACGAAGCTTGAGACGACCTGAGCGGTGCATCTCAAGGACTTCGCTGAGCGTCCCCGAGAGATTGAGGTCAAGGATGTCGGGCCACTTGAGCTCGGCCTGACGAATCTGTATCGCGGTGAGTGTCCCCGTCAGCTCGGTCTGTATCTTGAGTGGCGCAAGGAGGCGGTGTCGGGCGAAGGTGTTGAAAAGTTCGCGTCCATCACGGGTCTCTTGGAGCGTCTTTCCTGCGAAGAGGAGGACGTCCTTGATGCCGAGAGAAGTGTTGGTAGATAGCTCGAGCTGTGCCTTGCGGTCAGACTGTAGGAGGCTCCAGGGCATGGAGAGATAGCCCTTAATGGAGGAGGCATCGGTGATGAGATCAAGCCCATCAAGGCGCATAGCGAGGCTGTCCATCTGATAGTGTCCGCTGAGATGGAGGAGCTTCAGCCCCGACTGCTCACGCAGCTGTGCGTGCCGTAGAAGGAGGCTAAGTCGCATACCCTCAGAGTCGATGTCCTCACCCTCGAGGTGGAGGTCATGGATCTGGATGTGCTGGGGATCGAAGAAGGGGAGCTTGGAGAAGTTCTGGTCGACGGAGTAGCGTAGGCTCTTCGCATCGATCTTGGCGTGGGCGACCTGGAAGCGCATCTTATTGAGGTCAGCTTCTCCGCGATCGATCTTGAGGCGGTCGACATCCGTATCGATGAGGAGTGAATCCAGCGGCATGGCGACCTCAATGCGAGTCTTCTGCAGATCTATCTCGCCAGCTCGGATGAGCCACTTCAGCGGCTCACTCTCTTCCTCAGGCCTCTTCGTGGTGTCGGTCGAGTAGTAGCGGATGTAGCCCCCCTGGGTCGTGAGGCGGTTGAGGTCAACGCGCTCCTTGTTGAGATCAACGAAGAGCTGCTCGGCAGTGGCTGCTGGGAGGTGTACTTGCAGGAGGCTCAAGCCGAGGCTGTCGCGCTGATTGTAGGTCAGGCTGTCGAGAGCAATACGAGGGACCTCGACTTGGCTGTCGAAGAGGGGGCGTAGGGCAGGGGAGAGACTGAGCGACCCGACCGAGATGAGTGTGTCGCCAGGACTGCGGAGGACCTGTAGCTTCTGAAGCGAGAGGTCAAGAGGGAAGGCGAGGTGGATGTTCCCAACAGATACCTGCATCCCAGTCTTCTCCGATAGGTAGGCAGCGGTGCGCTGTACGACAAAGCGCTGCACGGGCGGTACGTATAGTAGTACTGCTACAAGAAGGATTAGGACGAAGGGCGTGAGGAGGATTCCCCACAAGATACGCTTGATGTACTTGGAGCGTCGGGACATCTCAGACGAGGTCGCTTCGGGGATGCTATTAGTGGGTACGGTACCAGTCGAAGAGGCGCTGTACGCCGTCCTCGATCTCCACCTGATGGTGCCAGCCAAGGCTGTGGAGCTTCTCTACGGAGGTGAGCTTGCGCATCGTGCCGTCGGGCTTGGTTCTGTCCCACTCAATACGTCCCTTGAAGCCGATGGTGCGGGCGATGAGCTGTGCCAGCTCACCGATCGTGATCTCCTTCCCCGTGCCGATATTGACGTGGCAGTTGCGGATGGGGCTGCCATCTTGGGGGCAGAGTGAGCGGAAGTCCGTATTGAGAAGGATGTGTACCGAGGCATCGGCCATATCTTCACTCCAGAGGAATTCTCTCAGCGGACGGCCTGAGCCCCAGAGGTTGACCTGGCCGGAGTGGATGCCGAAGCGCTCAAGGAGCGTGAGGATAGTCGCCTCATCTCCCGTGCCGTCTTCGCCAGCGACGGGGCGCTTGCTTAGGTCTATGCGCACAGCCTGCCAGTCTCTGTGCTGCAGACGATCGGCAAGGTAGATCTTGCGGATCATCGCTGGTAGGACGTGGCTATTCTCGAGGTGAAAGTTATCGTTGGGGCCGTAGAGGTTCGTCGGCATGACTGCGATGTAGTTCGTGCCGTACTGGAGGTTGAAGCTCTCGCACATCTTGAGCCCTGCGATCTTAGCGATAGCATAAGGTTCGTTGGTGTACTCCAGAGGAGCAGTGAGGAGGGCTTCTTCGCGGAGAGGCTGCTCGGCCTCTCTGGGATAGATGCAGGTGCTGCCGAGGAAGAGGAGGTGCTTTACGCCGTGGCGGAAGCTCTCTCCGATGACGTTCTGTTGTATCTGGAGGTTGTCGTAGATGAAGTCAGCACGATAGGTATTGTTCGCCATGATCCCCCCGACGTGTGCTGCTGCGAGGATCACCGCCTCGGGGCGCTCCTCATCGAAGAACGCACGCACAGCGACGGGATCCGTGAGGTCTAGCTCACCATGGGTACGGCCGATGAGGTTGGTGTAATCACGCTGCTCAAGGTTGCGCCAGATAGCGGAGCCTACGAGCCCACGATGCCCTGCGACATAGATCTTGGTCGAAGGGGAGAGTTTGGGTGAGTCCATTAGGCGTGCTTGTGGGATTGGACGTAGGCGACATCATGGCGTACCATGATCCGTACCAGCTCTTCGAAGGAGGTCTTGCTGGGATTCCATCCGAGGAGTTCCTTGGCCTTTGTGGGGTCGCCCAAGAGGGTCTCTACTTCGGCAGGGCGGAAGTACTTCGGGTCAACCTCGACGAGGACGCGACCTGTGGTGATATCGATACCACGCTCTTCGACTCCTTCACCCTCCCAGCGTAGGTCGATACCTACCTCGTGGAAGGCGCGCTCGGTGAACTCACGTACGGAGTGCTGCTCACCAGTAGCGATGACGAAGTCCTCGGGGGTGTCGTGCTGCAGCATGAGCCACATGCACTCGACATAGTCACGGGCATAGCCCCAGTCGCGCAGGGCACTGAGGTTCCCGAGGTAGAGCTTGTCCTGCTCTCCTGCTGCAATACGAGCAGCAGCCAGAGTGATCTTGCGGGTGACGAAGGTCTCGCCACGGCGCTCACTCTCGTGGTTGAAGAGGATACCGTTGACGGCGAACATACCGTAGCTCTCGCGGTAGTTCTTTGTGATCCAGAAGCCGTAGAGCTTAGCTACCCCATAGGGGGAGCGAGGATAGAAGGGCGTTGTCTCACGCTGGGGGATCTCCTGTACCAGACCAAAGAGCTCAGAAGTCGAGGCCTGATAGATCTTCGTCTTCTTTTCCAGCCCGAGGATGCGGACAGCCTCGAGGAGACGTAGTGTACCTGTGGCGTCGGTCTCGGCAGTGTACTCAGGTACATCGAAGGAGACCTTCACATGGCTCTGAGCTGCGAGGTTATAGATCTCGTCGGGCTGGGTCTGCTGGATGATGCGGATGAGCGAACTGGAGTCGGTCATATCGCCATAGTGCAGGTTGAGTGCCCGACCACGCTTCATGTCGCGCACCCACTCCTCGAAGTAAAGGTGCTCGATACGCTCCGTGTTGAAGGACGAGGAGCGTCGGATGATACCATGGACTTCGTAGCCCTTTTCGATGAGGAACTCTGCGAGGAAGGAGCCGTCCTGGCCCGTTACCCCGGTGATGAGTGCGACCTTATTCACGTGCTATATCTATTGGTCTTATCTATTCGGTATGCAGTAGGGATTTCCTTCCCCCCTTAGAATGGGGTGTAGGAGCCTATGGAGTCGGGGTTGACACCCTCGTAGATCTCGACGGCCTCGTCGCTATTGCCTGCATCGTAGCAGGGCGAGAAGCCCTCGGGGAGCTGGAAGGGTATGTTGGAGAGGTAGCCGAGCTTGCTATCTCCGTAGACCTTCTTGAGGAACTTCCCGAAGATAGGCAGTGCAGCCGCCGCCCCCTGACCGAAGGCCATCGAGTTGAAGCGCACGCTACGCTCTTCACCACCTACCCAGCAGCCAGCTACGAGGTCGGGAGTGAAGCCCATGAACCATGCGTCACTATTATTCTGCGTCGTACCGGTCTTACCGCCCAGAGGCATCTGCAGGCCGAAGGAGGAGCGTAGGCGTCCCCCCGTACCGCCGTTGACGACGTTCTGGAGCATGTAGAGCATCTTGTGTGCAGCGTCAGCGGTCAGTACCTCAGTCATCTTCGGAGCGAAGGTCGCGACGATATTGCCGTGCATATCCTCGATCTGAGTGACGAGGATGGGATCTACACGTACGCCGTCATTGACGAAGGTGGTGTAGCCCGAGACCATCTCGCCGACGGTCGCTTCGGGAGTACCGAGCGACATAGCCATCGTAGCCTCGATGGGGCCACGTAGACCATAGCTCTCCAAGAGACGCTTGAAGGTCAGCGGAGAGGTACGGCTCATCAGCTCGGCCGTCACCCAGTTGTCGGAGTTCTGAAGCCCCCACTGGATGGAGACCATCTCACCGACGCGGCGGTGGTTGGTATTACGTGGGGTCCAGGTCTGCCCGTTGTCGAGGCGGTAGGTACGCTGTACGTGGAGGACCTGATCGCAGGGGGAAGCCCCGTCAATCATCGCCAGAGAGTAGAGGAAGGGCTTGATGATAGACCCCGTCTGACGGCGCCCGTCAGACACCATGTCGTACTGGAACTGGGAGAAGTTAATGTCACCCACATAGGCCAAGACGTGGCCGTTGTGAGGGTTCATCGCTACGAAGCCCGAGCGGAGGATCCCCTTCATATAGCGGATCGAGTCGAGGGGCGTCATCACCGTATCGCGCTGACCACGCCAAGACCAGACCTGCATCTTCGTCTTGCGGTCGAACTGCGCACGGATCTCCGAATCCGACAGTCCGTCCTCCTTGCCTAGACGCCAGCGTTCAGACTGGCGGATGGCACGCTCAAGGATCTTCTTACGCTGATCGGCTGAGATCGAGGTGCTGAAGGGATCGCCACCACGAGCGCGGCGCTCGCGGTCGAAGGCTGGCTGGAGATGCCCTGCGAGGTGCTCCTCAACGGCCTCCTCAGCGTAGCGCTGCATAGCGGGGTTGATCGTCGTATAGATCTTCAGCCCGTCTGTATAGATATTGTATGGGGAGCCGTCAGGCTTGCGGTTCTTATTACACCAGCCGTAGAGCGGGTTGGTCTCCCACTGGATGCTGTCGTCGCGGAACTTGGCGTACTGCCACGAAGCATAGTCGCTGCGGTCGGGCTTATCCGCCATCATAATCTTACGCAGGTGCTCACGGAAGTAGGGGGCTATACCCTGCTTGTGGTCCATGCGGTGGAAGGACGTCTTGATGGGGAGACGTGAGAGGGAGTCGACTTCGCGCTCTGTGAGGTAGCCAGCCTTCTCCATCTGCTGGAAGACGGTGTTGCGTCGCTCCATGGGGAGGGGGCTATTAGCGCGGAGGATGGGGTTGTAGATAGAGGGGTTCTTACACATCCCGATGAGCATCGCTGACTCCTGGAGGTTAAGCTCTGCGGGCGTCTTCCCGAAGTAGGTGAAGGCAGCCGAGCGGATCCCTACGGCGTTGTAGAGGAAGTCGAACTGGTTCAGATACATCGCCAGGATCTCCTCCTTCGTGTAGTAGCGCTCAAGCTTAGCTGCGATGACCCACTCCACGGGCTTCTTCATCATACGGGTGAAGAAGTTGGAGCTGGGAGGAGAGTAGAGCATCTTAGCCAGCTGCTGGGTGATGGTGCTACCACCCCCTGCACTCTTCTGCTGCAGGATACCCGTCTTGAAGATGGCACGTGCGAGCGAACGGAAGTCAATACCCGAGTGCCCCTCGAAGCGAACGTCTTCCGTAGCGATGAGAGCCTTGACGAGGTTGGGAGAGAGGTCCTTATAGTCAACAAGGACGCGGTTGGAGCCCCCGTGAGCATAGGAACCGATGACCTCACCATCAGCGGCGAGGACCTGTGAGGCGTATTTGTCGATCGGGTTCTGAAGCTGCTCGATCGGGGGCAGGTAGCCTATCCACCCCATGGAAATAGCGAAGATACCGCCTAAGATGCTTATCCAGACCAGTGCAAAGGTCAGCCAAAGCAAGGACTTGATCTTATGTTTCATCTAATAATTTATCATCTGTCACCCCTTCATTGGTGGGCGATGAAATTGCCCCAAAGAGGTGCTGTGGAATGCCCGTTCTCCGTCTGGATCCACGGGCGCATACTCGGCACAAAGTTATTAACTTTTCCCTACTTATTGGAGAGTAGGCTTATCGCTTAGCGGTAGGAGGGGAGGTCGATGAGGGGAGAGGTACTATACGAGCCGTCCCCAGATGAGCAGTATCTCGCTCGTCTGGGGACGGTGTCATATATATTATGGTATAGCCGCTGTGGCTATCGGGAGGCTTAGTGCACGATGATCTCGTCGCAGAAGATGAAGTGCCCAGCCGAGCGGTTGTTGCTTGCCTTCACGCGGACATAGCGCGCACGCTCCTTCATCGGGAAAGAGAAGGTCTCGAAGACGGGCTTATAGATGTCCTCAGAGGTGAGCGTCTTCTGGCGAGCTACGCTGCGGAAGTTCACGCCGTCATCACTCAGGAGGATCTCTACATCACCGGGCATGTAGACCCACTGGACGCGCTCCTGCATGAACTTGGCGAAGATGTGGCTGAGCTCCGTCACGGCACCGAGGTCGATCGTCACGTCCATAGGTGAGGTGAAGCCCTGCCAGCGACCATCGAGGTAGGTGGGCGTACCACGCACGCCATCGATGAGGGCGCGTGAGCCACCTGCGGTGTAGCGCTCATTCCACGTGCAGTCGTTGTAGGTGATCTTCTTGCCGATAGCCTTGTGGTAGTCGGTGCGGAAGGAGATCATAGGGGCAGCATCGATCATCTTGTCGCCCTCGAAGAGGCGGGCTTTGACGATGAGGGAGTCGCGTGAGGTAAGAGGCGTACCTGTGTAGCGAGGCGAGCGAGCTGTGGGCTCTGTGCCGTCCGTCGTGTAGCGGATGTCAGCTGTGGGGCGCTCACTGTCGAGGCTTACAGAGACGAGGTGCTTCACGGTGTCGACCTCATTGATGGCAGCGATACGGCGCAGAGGATAGACGTTGATGCCACGCTTCTTGAGTGCGGGGACGTGGTAGTTCACACGCGTCAGGAAGTTCTTATAGTCACGATCCTGCTGGGGCGTCCATGCGACTTCCGAGAGTGCCAGGATACGGGGGAAGAGCATGTATTCGGCATGGGGCTCATCGAGGACGTACTCCGTCCAGAGGTTGGCCTGTACACCGAGGACGTGCTTGGTCTCGGCAGGCGTCAGTTCCTTAGGTACGGGGTTGTACGAATAGACCTTCTCCAGAGGGATGAAGCCGCCATTAGCGCGGGGCTCGTGATCGGACTCACGCTGATAGAGGTCCAGATAGACGTGGCTATTGGGGGTGAGGATGACATCGTGGCCTTCCTTGGCAGCCTGGATAGCGCCCTCTTCGCCACGCCAGCTCATGACCGTAGCGTCGGGAGCGAGACCACCCATGAGGATCTCATCCCAGCCGATGAGCTTACGTCCCTTGCTGTTGAGGTACTTCTCGATACGGCGGATCATATAGCTCTGGAGCTCATGCTCGTCCTTGAGCCCCTCGCTCTTCATACGTGCCTGACACTTGGCGCACTTGCCCCAGTGCTTCATCGTAGCTTCGTCGCCACCGATGTGGATGTACTTCGAGGGGAAGATCGCCATGACTTCGTCGAGGATATCTTCGAAGAACTTGAAGGTCTTCTCATTCCCGATACATACGTCGGAGTTCTCAAAGGCCCATTCGTTGAGACAGCTCAGCTCGGGATAAGCAGCGAAGATCTCGTTGCTATGTCCTGGGAGCTCGATCTCAGGGATGACCGTGATGCCGAGGCGGGTAGCGTGGTTGAGTACGGCATGGATGTCCTCCAGGCTGTAGTAGCCGCCGTAGCTCCCAGGGGTGCCTTCGTCGACGAAGCGGCGATCCTTCTGCCACCACTGATCCCAATCGCTTACTGTGCGGAAGGCTGCCTTCTTCGTCAGGAGGGGGTACTTCTTCGAGGGGAAGCGCCAGCCACCACCGTCGACGAGGTGCCAGTGGAAGCGGTTCAGCTTATAGCGAGCCATCTCATCCAAGAGGCGGATGATCATATCGCGGTTCATAAAGTGACGCGAGACGTCGAGCATCACGCCGCGATAGGCCAGGCGTGCTGAGTCGGTGATGGTGAGGTAGGGTAGGGCTCCTCCGTACTGCTGAGTGATCTGCAGGAGGGACTGCGTACCCTGTCGGAGACCCGCTTCATCACGGGCAGTGAGGGTGATCCCCTGCTTGCCGATCTCGAGGCGGTAGCCTTCGAGGCCTGGGACGGAGGCATCGAGACGGGTCGTGATAAGACCCTTCATGCGGCCCTTGGCAGCGGTCGTGGTGAAGGACTGCTTCTTGAGTCCGTCGCTGAGGGAGGTGGGTGCTCCAGCGGAGAGACGGAGGGTATGGGGCAGACGGAGCGTGCCCATGCCATAGGTGACGCTTACGGGGCGTGGGATGAGCTGAAGGCTATCCACAGCCGCCTCAGCCTGAGTCGCGAAGAGGCTCGTCAGGGAGAGGGACAAGGCGAGTGCCGTATAGCGTAAGCCCTGGGTAGTCATTCGCATAGTGCTGTCGTATGTAACTATTTAGAGGGTGAATATATTCGTGTATCTACAAAGATAGCTCTTCCATAGTGCCCAGCAATAATAGGGGGTGGTGGCAACCTATATTGCTTTGCGCTCCGACCTATATAGGAAGGCGAGGAAAGCTATATAGCTTTGAACTGATTTCTATATAGCTTTCGGTGCGAAGCTATATAGCTTTGTGAAGCGACCTCTATTAGCTTGTTGCTCCGCGTAGGGATAAAAGTTGCGGACGAGTGGGAGATAAGTTTGGACTACGTACGTGGCTCTAATATCTACGTACGTGGATATTTGGACTGACGTGCCTGGTCTTTAAGACTACGTGCGTAGATAGAAGAATACCACTACGTGAAGGCGGTTTTTTCTTCACGAGAACGATGCTTTTCCCTCCGCTGGATGAGAGGAATACTTGCGATAAGGCAAAGGGCTTGCTCGGTCACTTCGGAGAGGTATATCGGGGAGCTGGGTGCACGATACCTTAGCAGAATAAATAGAGGGCAGGACTCTCGGTAGCAGGCTCCTCTATTCATTCGTGTACCAAACAAATAGTGGTTTGCAGATCAACTTTGCCTCCATACGGCTTGCCGATGAGGAGGCGATTTTGATGCAGGAGCCTCGCGCTCCAAGCAATGGGCGGGGATAGTTTGTATCTTTGCTACTGAACCACGGCGAAGGTCTTCGCCCCTAATGATACGAAAGATTTGCTCCGATATCACAGCGTCGTCCCCGAGGGTGAGGCCCTTCTGACCCAGCTTCTCAGCTATATTCACCTCCACGAAGGGGGGAGCAGCGAGCTCCCTCCAGCAGTGCATATCACCGAGATCTACCGCGGGCGCAATGTCCTCTACCGTGTCGAGTGCCCTGAGGGGGACTTTACGATCAAGCACTTCGGGCGCTTGTCGCTCCTGCGTCGCCTCTACTATGGCTGGACGAACTCCAGCAAGGCACGGCGCTCCCTGCTGAATGCCGTGCAGCTCTCAGCCTACGGCATTGCCACCCCCGAGCCCATCGGCTATGCCGAAGAGCGGAGCGCACTGGGCGGTCTCGAGGACAGCTATTACGTCACGCGCTACCTCGCCTTCACGGGGGTCGACCTTCAGTATGAGGCTCGCTCGGGTGAGGTCAATGAGTCGCTGACGCGTGCGCTGGCTACCTTCCTCGCCGAGCTCCACGAGAGTGGTATCGTGCACGAAGATCTCTCGCCAGGGAATATCCCCTATATATATGATCGCGCGAAGGAGGAGTACACGTTCATGCTCGTCGACCTGAACCGCATGTACTTCACCGCTACTCCGCTGAGCCTGCGTGCGAGTATTCGCAATCTTGATCGCCTCTTCGCCCATCCCCGTGCTACCGAAGCTCTCGGTCGTGCCTATGCTGAGGCGCGAGGCTGGGATCCTGCTGTGGTGCAGCCTGCCCTCGAGGCCGCCTGCGATAGCTTCTGGCTTCACCGCCTACCGAAGCTGGCACTGCGCTATGCCCAGCGCTCCGAAGGGATGAGTGCCCCCACCTTCCTCCGTCACTACAATGCTTATCTCCGCTGGCGTCGCCTGCGTCATCTCTGCCCCGCCGGGAGCTGGCAGCGTGCACTCCATGCCCGCGAGTCGGCCTTCTATACCCGCTATCTCGAGGTAGAGGACGTGCGCCGTGCACTCGCCAAGCGTGAGAACTATCCCCATACCCCCCTCTCTTAGTCTATGGATCTCAAGACCAGTCTCGTCTATCAGGTTGCGAAGCTTCGTCTACGCCGTATCGAGCAGTATGCCACACGTGCCGAAGAGCTTCAAGCTGAGCAGCTCCGCCATATCCTCGCCCGTGCAGCCCGCACCGACTTCGGGCGCCGCTATGGACTCACCCGCAAGACGACGTACAGCTCCTACTGCACCGATGTACCCATCGTAGACTACGAGGGGCTGAAGGACGATATCGAGCGCATGACCCGTGGCGAGCGTGATGTCCTCGTGCCTGGGTCTTGCCAGTGGTTCGCCAAGTCCAGCGGTACGACGAGCGACCGCAGTAAGTACATCCCCGTACCCTATCTCCATCTGCAGGACTGCCACTATCGTGGTGGGAGCGATGCGCTGTGGATCTATCTGAGGAACTACCCCGACTCCCGCTTCTTCTCGACGAAGGGGCTCGTCCTCGGGGGGAGTCACAGTCCTATGCCCCTAAGCGGAGGCAAGGCTTTCTCGGGAGACCTCAGTGCCATCCTCGTCGAGCACATGCCACTTCTCGGAGATATGCTCCGTGTGCCTTCGCGCGAGACGCTCCTGATGAGCGAGTGGACTGCGAAGATGCAGGCCATCGTGCAGGAGGTCGCCACCGCACGTGTGGGGAGTCTCTCGGGTGTGCCTTCGTGGATGCTCGTCCTACTGAAGGAGGTGCTCCAAGCTACGGGGCGCGAGACGATCACCGAAGTATGGCCCGACCTGGAGGTCTTCTTCCACGGGGGGATTAGCTTCACTCCCTACCGTAGTACCTACGCCGAACTTATCCCCTCTGAGCGTATGCGCTACGAGGAGACATACAATGCCAGTGAGGGCTTCTTCGCTATCCAGGATGACCCAGCTGAGGCGGGGATGCTCCTGATGCTGGACTACGGGATCTTCTACGAGTTCATCCCGCTGGATGAGCTACCCGCCTCGGGCGACTACTCGAGCTGTCGTGCTCTCCGTCTGGAGGAGGTCGAGCTCGGGCGTGACTACGCCATGGTCATCTCGACTCTGGGTGGTCTCTACCGCTATATCATCGGCGATACGGTGCGCTTCACCTCGCTCCACCCCTACCGCATCGTCATCACGGGCCGCACGAAGCACTTCATCAATGCCTTTGGTGAGGAGGTGATGGTCGCCAATACCGATGCGGCTCTGAGCGAAGCCTGCCGTCGTGATGGCCGAGCACGTGTGAGCGAATACACGGCAGCGCCGCGCTTCTTCCTCGACGAAGGGAAGGGGCGACATGAGTGGCTCATTGAGTTCGAGGAGCCTCCCCGTGATCTCGCGACATTTACCTCCGACCTCGATACTGCTCTGCGCGCGCTGAACTCCGACTACGATGCTAAGCGCTATGAGGATATGACCCTCCTTCCACTCACGGTAGATGTTGCTCCGAAGGGGCTCTTCCACCGCTGGCTCGAGAGTGAAGGCAAGCTCGGTGGGCAGCACAAGGTGCCACGTCTCTCCAATAGTCGTCACTACCTCGAGACACTACTTGCCCTTGTCACGCCTTCTTCCTCCGAACTATAATCCGCTCAGCCGTATGAAGTCGATCAAGCTCCGCGTCTTTCTACTCCTCCTCTATCTCGTTGTCCTCGGGGTCTACCTCTATCCCAAGGGCGCATCGCTCTCGGATCCCGCAGGCGTGCAGTGGCTCGCTGTCATGGGCGGTACGCTACTGGTCATCGTCCTGCTCTTCCTCGTGCTGCGCTACCGCGAGCGACGCCGTGATCATGCTGAGTACGGCTATTACCCTAAGGACGAAGAGGATAAGAAGGAGCGCTAACATCCTCCGATCCATCGTATAAGATAAAGGCTGAGCCCTCCCACTGTGGGAGGGCTCAGCCTTTATCCTATGGAGTCGTGACGCCCGTCTACGAGAGGAAGCGCCAGAGACCAGCCACGATGACCGTCGTGATGATCCCGAGGCCAAGGGGTAGAAGGACCGAGAGGAGCGTCCAGCGAATGCTGTGGGTCTCCTTATAGATCGTGTAGATCGTGGTGCTACAAGGGTGGTGCAGGAGGCAGAAGAGCATCATACAGACACCCGTCATGAGCGTCCAGCCACCACTCTGTAGGATAGCGAAGGTCTCTGCATCGCCACCCTCCATCAGCACGCCAGCATCGCCTCCAGCACTGCCGATGATCAGCGTCGTCAGCATCAGCACTGTGGGTATGACGACCTCATTTGCGGGGATAGCGAGGAGGTACGCGAGGAGGATCACGCCATTGAGCCCCATGAAGTAGCCCGGCGTGTCGAGTAGGCGAATGAGATGTGCTGCCACGCTCTCACCACCGATATGCACATTGCACGTCAGCCAGATGAGGGCTCCAGCAGGAGCGGAAAAGACGAGGGCACGCCAGAGGACGATGAGTGTGCGGTCGATGACCGAGGTATAGAGTGTACGCCAGAACTGCGGTGGACGGTAGGGCGGTAGCTCGAGGTGGAAGGTCGATACTTCGCCTCTCAGCACCGTGTGAGAGAGTACCCATGAGGAGGCGAACATGACCCCGATGCCCAGTAAGACGATGATGAGTACCGCACCGATGCTTGCCAGCCCAGCGTAGGCCGTCGGCACGGCAGCCCCGATGAAGAGCGAGGCTAAGAGGATCTGTGTAGGCCAGCGCCCATTACACACCGAGAAGTTATTCGTGATGATAGCGATGAGGCGCTCGCGCTCACTGTCGATGATACGGGTAGAGACGACGCCAGCAGCATTACAGCCAAAGCCCATGCTCATCGTGAGGGCCTGCTTGCCGTGGGCGCCACTGCGACGGAAGAGTTCGTCGAGATTGAAGGCGACACGGGGGAGATACCCGAAGTCCTCGAGGAGGGTGAAGAGCGGGAAGAATATCGCCATCGGCGGGAGCATCACCGAGATGACCCATACCGTGGAGAGGTACACGCCGTCGATGAGGAAGCCCGTCAGCCACCAGGGACTGCCCCAGCCAGCAAGTGTGGTCTTGAGGAAGGGATGGAGCGTCCCGACGAGGACATTGCTGAGGAGTGAGGAGGGATAGTTCGAGCCGATGATCGTGAGCCAGAAGACTCCACCCAGCAGGAGTAGCATGATGGGGAAGCCCCACAGACGGCTGGTAAGGATCCTATCCAGCCGCACGTCGAGTGGTAGACGGCCCGAGGCGTAGGCTTGCACGACGACCTCGGAGCAGATACGATAGGCATCAGCATAGATCGCTTCGGTGAGCTGGTCGTGGAAGTTCTCCCCAATCTCGATATGTACGCGACGGGCTAAGTCGAGTAGCTCAGGCTTGTCGAAGCGGCTGATGATCGAGGGATCTTCCTCGATGAGGCGGTAGGCTACCCAGCGACTATTTGGTACGGTGGGGTAGAGCCTCTGTATCTCGGCCTCGAGCGTGCTGATGGCTTGCTCGGTGCGCTCGGGTAGGCGGCTCTTGCGGTAGGGCGTGCAGGGGATCTCGCCGAGGGCTACTCCACGCACCGTCGCGAGAAGCGTGTCGATGCCCTTCCCTGAGCGTGCACTCGCCCCGACGACGGGGATGCCGAGGCGACGGGAGAGGCCGTTGAGGTCAATCTCGATCTTGTTGCGCCGTGCCTCATCGAGGAGGTTGACGCAGAGTACAGCCTTGTCGGTGATCTGGAGCACCTGCAGGAGGAGGTTCATATTGCGCTCCAGGCGGGTCGCATCCGCTACGACGACCGTCACGTCGGGGCGTGAGAAGAGGATGAAGTCACGTGCGATCTCCTCATCCTCCGACGTGGAGGATAGGGAGTACGTGCCGGGGAGGTCGACTATGGTATATACGTCGCCGGCGTAGGCGAACGACCCCTCGGCCTTACCTACGGTCTTACCGGGCCAGTTGCCCGTGTGCTGCTTGAGGCCGGTGAGGGCATTGAAGACGGTGCTCTTCCCCGTGTTGGGGTTCCCCGCCAGAGCGATGGTGAAGCGCGCATCCTCGGTGTGCTCGCCACGGCGCTGCAGGGTAGAGGCGGGGCAGGCGGCGCAAGAGGCGCAGGCGGAGTTATTCGGTTGCTGAGGCATGGGGACGTTGGATGAGGATGTATCGGGCCTGATCATGGCGTAGAGCGATAGCGGCTCCACGCACGATATAAGCCGTGGGATTGCCTAAGGGACTGTGCATGTCGATGCGGATCGAGCTACCACGCACGAAGCCGAGGTCCATGAGACGGCGGCGCATAGCTCCGCGGCAGGAAGGGGAGAGGCCGAGGATCGTGGCCTCTACACCCTCGGGCAGTCGGGTCAGACGTATCGTGTCTTCGGAATGGCTCTCCTTCAGCTCTTCCTCCTTGGCGGGGCGAAGGGTGAGAGCCACAAAGGCGAAGGTCGGGAGCTCTAAGGCTTCTCCTTCGTAGTAGATCTGTGAGCGGGCGCTCTCGAGGCGATTGAGTCGGAAGAGAGAGTCGCGTGTCAGCCCTGCGTCGATGAGTAGGCGGAAGCTCTCGGGCTCGTCGTCCTCGATGTGCTCGACGTAGTACCACTGACCTTCTGTTAGCTCTTCGATAGAGAGGCTGTGCGGTATAGCAGGCTCGGTACCTTGGCTCGTGGGGATGGGGTCGCCGTGTGGGTCGAAGAGCGGATTGCCCAGTAGGCGAGCGATACGCTCATGCTCACGCTCGGTGAGCTTATGCTCCTCGGCGTGGGCGATGCGGTGCCAGTCCTCGGGGGCATAGCCCGAGTGCTCGGCGAGATAGAGCTCGTAGAGGCGGTGGGCACGTGTCAGCTCGAGGGCACGCTGTCGGCCCGCTTCGGTGAGGCGCAGGGCTCCAGGCTCGGTGAGTCCCTCGCGCTCCAGCTCACGCTGTAGGGCTTCGAGTTGCTCGGGTGAGAGGTGAAGGTCGCGCGAGGTGAGGCGATCGGGAGCCTTACCTGTGCTCTTCTCGTGGTCGTAGAGCTGCTTGAGGAGGTCCTCCGCCTCGGTCTTGCGCGTGAGGCGCTCGGGCAGGAGGTGCAGACGCTGGAGGTAGCTGACCAGATCGAATGTACGGCGTCGCTTCATAGATCTTGGTATGAAGAGGAAGGTGTGCCCTGTGATGTGGGGCAACAAATGGGCTAAAAAGAAGAATGGCTACGCACGAGAGCCCGTGCGTAGCCATATAGATGGGCGCCTTGCTTCTCCTGCCTTAGGGGGAGATGGGCGGAGGCGAATGTGAGGCGTTAGCCTAAGTAGGGCTTAAGGGAGGCGCAGAAGCTCTCCTGACGCAGACGGCGGATAGCCTTCTCCTTGATCTGGCGGACACGCTCGCGAGTGAGGCCGAACTTCAGACCGATCTCCTCGAGGGTCATCTCCTGACCACCACCGATACCGAAGAAGAGCTTGACGATCTCAGCTTCGCGCTCGGAGAGGTTCATTAGCACCTGATCGATTTCCTTCGAGAGGGACTCGTTCATCAGGGTGCGGTCTGCGTTGGGGGCGTCTTCGTTGACGAGCACGTCGAGGAGGCTATTGTCCTCACCATCGACGAAGGGAGCGTCTACGGAGATATGGCGACCAGATACCTTGAGGGTATCGGTGATCTTGTCTTCGGGGATGCCGAGCTCCTTAGCGAGCTCCTCGCTGGAGGGCTTACGCTCGTTTTCTTGCTCGAACTTAGATAGGGCCTTGGTGATCTTGTTCAGCGTACCGACCTGGTTGAGTGGCAGGCGGACGATACGGGCTTGCTCAGCGAGCGCCTGCAGGATGGACTGACGGATCCACCATACGGCGTAGGAGATGAACTTAAAGCCTCGGGTCTCATCGAACTTCTCTGCGGCCTTGATCAGCCCGAGGTTGCCTTCGTTGATCAAGTCAGGCAGGGAGAGCCCTTGGTTTTGGTACTGCTTAGCTACTGATACGACGAAGCGGAGGTTGGCACGGGTCATCTTGTCAAGAGCCTTGCGGTCGCCACGCTTGATGGCCTGGGCAAGCTCTACCTCTTCTTCGATAGTGATCAGTTCTTCTCGGCCGATCTCCTGGAGGTAGCGGTCCAGGGACTGGCTCTCTCTATTAGTAATCGACTTCGAAATCTTTAGCTGTCTCATTCTTCTTCTTCTTAATTGTCCGGCTCAGTCTGCTCATCGCCTCTCCTGTATGTGGAGTAGGGGACAAGACGACGAAGCCCACGTGACCCGCTCGGGGGAGTGTAGCACGTGCGACGGTTTACTATTCCTACTTATGCTTGCGAAGTCCGTGAAGCACTCATGGCATCCTATCCCTATCTCTATAATAATGGTGCTCCCTGTGTTGTCTTCAGTGGGGCACACCGACCTTACGAGTCCCGTGTCGTAGGGATGGATGGTGGAGCGCATCAAGGCATACGCGCACGACACCCCAGAGAGCATCGTGCACCTAATCAACTACAAAGATACCACATTTGTTTTATTTTGTGATGAGATTTTAGGGGTTCCGCATCAAAGTACCCTCCTCATTAGTAGGTCGTATTCCTCTTATCCAGCGGAGGGAAAAGTGTCCTTCTCGTGAAGAAAAAAGTGCCTTCCCGTAGTGGTATTCTTCTATCTATGTACGTAGTCTTAAAGACCAGGCACGTCAGTCCAAATATCCACGTACGTAGATATTAGAGCCACGTACGTAGTCCAAACTTATCTACCACTCGTCCACAACTTTTATCCCTACGCGGAGCAACAGTCTCATATTGGTCAGTGGGTGGATCTATATAGGTTCGCTGGCTGACCTATATAGATTCGTCTGGCGACCAATATAGGTCCACCCGCTGACCCATATAGGTTCATATCACCCCCTCGATGAAGTGGTGCTACCTCCCTTCTGGAGCCAAGGTGGATGACACTATGGGAGGGTAGAGGGTTCTCGCGTTTGGACGGGCTGTGTGCCGCAGGGAAATGAGCGGATGTTGTACCATATTACGCTAAGAATAGTCCATTCTTCGCTATTTGTATCTTTGTGTGAACGAACGTATCTCCCCTATGTTGTGAAGGAGAAGTACACCTCGTGTATGCGCGAGGACCTATTATTATATAATGTATGAGTAAGACGAATTCCCCGAAGCTTTGGCAGCCCGGTATGTGGGCCTTAGCGCTCGGGATCATTGCCCTGCCTGCGACGCTACAGGCGCAAGATAAGCCCGCCGAGACGGAGATGATCATCACCAAGGATCAGTTCTCCCTCACGCTCAATGATGCTGTACGCATCGCTCTGGAGATGAGTCCCACGCTACAAGCTACCCTCCTCGGTATCGACGGGGCGAAGTATGATCAGAAGAAGAATCGTGGCTCGCTCCTGCCGAAGGTCAGCCTCTCGGGCTCCTATGGCTATATGCTCAAGAAGCAGAAGGTCTACTTCGGTGATATGGGCGGCTCGGGCTCTCCCATGGGGAGCTTCTTCCCCGATGACGGGATCGAGATGGGGCAGACGCACTCTCTGCAGGGCGGTGTCAATGCGGGTATGGCACTCATCGCTCCGCAGCTCTGGGCTTCACTCAAGCTGGATAAGGAGGCCGTGGCGCTGGCTGAAGAGAAGGCACACGGCTCGAAGATCGATCTGGTGGCTGAGGTGAAGAAGGCGTATATGGCCGTCCTCCTCGCCCAGGAATCCCTACGCGTGCTGGAGGCGAACTATGCCAATGCACAGGCCAACTATAAGGATATCGCAAATAAGTACCAGCACGGGCTGGTCGCCGAGTACGACAAGATCCGAATGGAGACGCAGATGAAGAACGTCCTGCCGAATGTCGTGGCAGCACGTACCGCCGTGCGTCTTGCCGAGGCGAAGCTGAAGGTCGTGATGGGAGTGCCTCTCGAGACCCCCATCACCGTCACCGAGCATCTGGTCGACTACAAGGATCGTGTCTATCAGCACCTCCCTACCGAGAGTGCTGCGATCTCGCTACAAGACAATAGCACGCTGCGTCAGCTCGACCGCCAGGGACGCCAGCTTGATGCTGCACTCCACGTCAAGCGCATGGCCTACATGCCGACGCTCTCGCTGAGCTTTACCTATCAGTATAGCTTTGCTTCGGATAAACTCCATCTCGACGACCGCAAGCGCTGGAGCCCCTTCTCTACGATAGGCCTCTCGCTCGACGTGCCTATATATAATGGTGGTGCGCGTGGCAATGATGTCCGCTCCACCGAGGTTCAGATCCGTCAGCTGGCAGCTCAGCGTGTGGCTGCAGAGAGCCAGCTTCGTCTCGGGCTGATGAATAGCGTGAGTGAGCAGAAGACTGCCCTCGAGCAGTTCGTCTCCGCGCAGGATGCCGTGGCTACGGCAGAGCGTGGTCATAGTATCGCTGAGGTACGCTACAAGAGCGGTGCGGGTACCCTTCTCGAGCTGAATGATGCCGAGACCGCCCTCCTGCAAGCTCGTCTCAACTACAGTCAGGCCATCTACAACTATATGGTCGCTGTCTACTCCCTCGATGCTCTCAAGGGCGAGGGCCTTCCTGTGGAAGTGAAGTAACATCCCGTCCTTCCCTCTTTCCCATTGTACAAACTATAAGAATAAGATAAGAAGATGATCTCGCAGAAGACCATTAAGACCCTGAGCCTTGCCCTTTTGAGTGCTGGGCTCCTCGCCAGCTGCTCCTCCTCGTCCTCGAGTAAGGCTACCGAAGAGCAGAGTGCTGACACCGTTCGCCTCGTCGAGGTAGCTCCCGCAGAGATGCGTGCGCTGAACCTCTCGGAGGAGTTCACCGCCCAGCTCGAAGCTAAGGTGGTCAATAACATCACCGCGCAGGCTGGCGGTCGCCTCAAGCAGCTCCTCGTCAAGGTCGGTGACCGCGTAGGCGCTGGTCAGGCCGTGGCTCGTATGGAGGCTACGCAGGCATCACAGGCACAGATCCAGCTCGCTGACGCTAAGACGAACTTCGCCCGTATGGACGAGCTCTATAAGGTCGGTGGCGTGTCAAAGGCGCAGTGGGAGCAGGCTAAGAGTGCTGTCGATCAGGCGAAGCTCGCCTACGGCAACGCTGCGGAGAACACCGTGCTGCGTAGCCCCATCAGTGGCTTCGTCACGGCGAAGAACTACGACAATGGAGATATGACTTCTCCCCAGCTCCCTGTCGTCGTCATACAGCAGATTGCACCTGTCAAGGCTGTCATCGGTGTCTCCGAGCAGTACTACTCCTACCTGAAGAAGGGCGCAGCAGCGACCCTCTCTGTCGATGCTCTCGGCGAAGAGACCTTCAGCGGTATCGTCACGAATATCTTCCCCACGCTTGACCCCGTCACGCATACGGTATCTACCGAGATCGAGGTGGCGAACAAGGATCTCAAGCTCCGCCCAGGGATGTATGCCCGTGTGCACCTTGACTTCGGTACGAAGGAAGCCCTCACCGTACCCGACAAGGCTATCGTCCGTCAGGCTGGTAGCGGTGCACGCTATGTCTATGTCTTCTCTGGTGGCAAGGCCGTCTACCGTGCGGTAGAGCTTGGTCAGCAGCAGGGTGATCTCTATGAGGTCGTCAGTGGGATCAATGCTGGAGATCAGGTCATCATCTCTGCGCCATCTAACCTCAAGAACGGGCTCTCTGTCAAGCTCCGTAAGTAATCCAGCTAAGCGTCTGCTATGAGTATTTACGAAACCGCCGTACGGAAGCCCATCACTACCGCCCTGATCTATGTGGCGATAGCTGTACTTGGGCTCTTCGCACTCTCTCGGCTCTCCATCGAGCTGATGCCGAAGACCGAGACGACCAACGTGATGGTCGTCACCTCCTATCCCGGTGCCAGCGCTGCGGATATCGAGACGAATATCTCCAAGCCCCTTGAGAACTCGCTCAATGGTATCGACCGTCTCAAGCATATTACCTCGAAGAGTCAGGATAATTCCTCGGTCATCACGCTGGAGTTCCGTGCTGGTACCGCCATCGCGGAGGCTACGAATGATATCCGTGACAAGCTCGATGCGATCTCCGACTATCTGCCTGCAGGGGCTAAGAAGCCGACGATCTTTAAGTTCAGTACGAGTTCGATCCCCGTGGCTATCCTCTCGGTCGAGTCCGAGGAGAGTGCCTCGGGGCTGTCGAAGCTCTTGGAAGACCGTGTCAGCAACCGCCTGCAGCGCATCGATGGCGTCGGGACGATAAATATCTCTGGTGCCTCTAAGCGCGTCGTGCAGGTCTACTGTGACCCCACGAAGCTCGAGGCTTACCACCTCACGCTGGCGCAGATCTCGCAGCTCATCGGTGCGGAGAATGTGAACATCCCTGCGGGGCAGATTGACCTCGGCTCGCGTACCAATTCGATCCGCGTGCAGGGGGAATTCACTGATCCTATGCAGCTCGGCTCGATCATCGTGACGAGTGTCGGCGGGAAGGACATCTATCTGCGCGACGTCGCAGAGATCAAGGATACCGTCGGGGAGCGCCAGCAGGAGAACTTCGTCAATGGGAAGAGCGGTGCTATCGTTATGATCACGAAGCAGGAAGGCTCGAACTCAGTCGAGATCGCTCGCCAGATTCGTGCTGCCCTCCCCGAGATCCAGCAGAACCTCCCCTCGGACGTCAAGATCGGCTACCTCATCGATACCTCGAGCTTCATCGTCAATACGATCGATTCGCTCCAAGAGACCATCATCATCACCTTCGTGATCGTGGTGCTCGTCGTCCTCTTCTTCCTCGGGCGCTGGCGTGCTACCTTCATCATCGTCCTCACGATCCCGATATCGCTCGTCGCCTCGTTCATCTATCTCCTCGTCTCGGGGAACTCGCTGAACGTCATATCGCTCTCCTCGCTCTCCATCGCCATCGGTATGGTCGTCGACGATGCTATCGTGGTATTGGAGAACGTCACGACGCACATCGAGCGCGGGAGCTATCCCAAGCAAGCTGCCGTACATGCTACCAATGAGGTGGGTATCTCGGTCGTCGCCTCTACGCTGACGATGCTCGCGGTCTTCCTGCCGCTGACGATGATGCCCGGCGAAGCAGGGCTGATGTTCCGCCAGCTGGGGTGGAGTATCAGTATCGTGATGATCGTCTCTACGGCAGCAGCGCTCTCGCTGACTCCGATGCTCACCTCGCAGCTCCTGAAGCGCAATGAGAAGAAGAGCCGACTATCCGAGAAGATCTTCGCTCCTATCAATGCCTTCCTCGGCAAGCTGGATGCACTCTATGCTCGCCTCTTGGGCTGGGCCGTCCGCCATCGCCGTGCGACTGTAGCTATCGCCTTCGGGATCTTTGCCCTCAGCCTTGCGAGCCTCACCTTCATCAAGACTTCGTACATGCCGAAGCAGGATGTGGGCTTCATCGAGGTGAAGGCCGAGCTCCCCGTCGGTACCCGTGTCGATGAGACGCGTCGTCTGAGCCTCGACCTCGACAAGCGTATGCGTGAGGAGATCCCCGCTATCCAGACTGCATCCATGACGGTAGGGCAGGCTGGTGACGGCGACTCCTGGTCGCTCATGCAGGACAATGGCTCCAATATCATCTTGGGCTACATCGGTCTGCGTCCCCGCTCTGAGCGTACACTCTCGCAGGACGAAGTGTCTGATAAGCTCCGTAAGCTCCTCGCCTCCTACCCTGAGCTCTCTTCGTATAGTGTGACGACGGGCGGAGGTGCCAACGGTAATAATACAAGTGGTGTCACGCTCGAGATCTATGGTCAGGACTTCTCTGAGACCGATACCTATGCGCGTCAGCTCCGTGAGGAGATGGAGAAGAGCAGCACGACCTCGGGTGTCACCATCAGCCGTAAGGACTACGTCCCTGAGATTCGCTTCGTCTTCGACCGCCAGAAGCTCGCTGAGAATGGGCTGAACTTAGCTACGGCATCCTCCTATCTGCGCTCTGCTGTCAACGGGACCATCGCCTCGTACTTCCGTGAGGATGGGAATGAGTATGATATCCGTGTCAGCCTCACTCCTGGGGCTCGTCAGTCACTGCAAGACCTCTCCAACCTGCTGGTCTATACGCCGCAGGGTAAGACCCTTCGCCTCTCTGATCTGGGGCATATCGACGAAGCCTTCACGCCTCCTACCATCGAGCGTAAGGACCGTAGCCGTGTCATCACGCTCTCCCTCACGCCTACGCCTGGCGTCCAGCTGAGTGAGCTTGTCGGGAAGCTCAACGAGGTCCTCGCCGCTCACCCCGTACCCTCGGGCAATGTGAGCTACAAGATCACGGGGGCTTACGAGAGCCAGCAGGAGACCTTCGGTGACCTCACGACGCTGATGCTTCTGATCATTATGCTCGTCTTCATCGTGATGGCAGCACAGTTCGAGAGCCTTGTTGACCCCTTCGTCATCATGTTCTCCGTGCCCTTCGCCTTCTCGGGTGTCTTCCTTGGTCTCTTGATCACACAGGTGCCACTTGACACGATGTCGTTCATCGGTCTGATCATGCTCATCGGTATCGTGGTGAAGAATGGTATCGTGCTCATCGACTACATCCGTCTGTGCCGCGAGCGTGGTATGGGCGTCGCCAAGGCGGTGACGACCTCGGGTAAGTCCCGTCTGCGTCCTGTGCTCATGACGACGGCCACGACCGTCCTCGGTATGGTGCCTATGGCCCTCGGTATCGGTGAAGGCTCTGAGATGTGGCAGTCCATGGGTATCACGGTCGCTTGGGGGCTCTCGATCTCCACGCTGGTGACCCTCGTGCTCATCCCCACGCTCTACGCCGCTCTCGAAGCTCGTCGTATCGTCCGTGAGCGCAAGAAGCTCGAGAAGAAGCTCGCTACGCGCGCCGCAGAGAAGGCGCTTGCAGCCCAACACTAATTCCCCTACCACGCTATGGATAAGTATCAAATGTTCGCCCCCGAGCAGTCGATGAAGGCCGTCTTCATCACCTACAATCAGGCCTATCACGATATCATCGTGCGCCTGCTCACCAAGATGAGCCTCCGTGGTTACACCTCCTTCGAGCGGGCTCAGGGCCGTGGCTCGAAGACGGGGGAGCCACATATCGGTGACCACGCTTGGCCTACGATGAACTCGGCGATGTACGTCATCGCTCCCGAGACGCGTGTGCCCGAGCTGCTGGAGTGCCTGCGTGCGCTGGACGAAGCGACGCCTGATCAAGGACTTCGCGCCTTCGTCTGGGCCGTCGAAGCGATGATTTAAGTTCGCCCCTCGGCAGGCTACGGCCTCGCTTCCTTCCCTTTCTTACGGTATACGCCCCGCGCTGTGATCGCCCGATCCAGCGCGGGGCGTGTCGTATATATACGGGTGGGAGAGGGGCGGCTATTAGAGCTCGCAGCTTCGCTTCTATTGAGAGGGAAGAGACTGTTGCCGCGAGTCCTGACCTCTATTTAGAGTGCTAAGGCATCGGCGCCCAGCTCCCCGATATGCCTCTCCGAAGTGGCCACGCAAGCCCTTCACCTTATCGCGCGTCTTCCTCTTATCCAGCGGAGGGAAAAGCATCGTTCTCGTGAAGAAAAAACCGCCTTCACGTAGTGGATTTTCTCTATCTATGCACGTAGTCTTAAAGACCAGGCACGGAAATCCAAATATCCACGTACGTAGATATTAGAGCCACGTACGTAGTCCAAACTTATCTGCCACTCGTCCGCAACTTTTGCCCCCTACGCGGAGCAATTACCTAATAGAGGTCACTTCACAAAGCTATATAGCTTCGCACCGAAAGCTATATAGGAATCGAGCCAAAGCTATATAGCTTTCTTCGCCATCCTATATAGCTCTGCCCATGTACCCATATACCTATATACGGAACCAGTACTGGTCACTCGTGTGAGCAGTACTGGTTCGCTTGCTGACCAGTAGTGGTCGCTTTTTTTGATCTGTGGAGGTGGTGTCTATGGTGCTGTGGGATAGTCTGTTGTTTTGTTGAGGAGATGGCGGGGATTTCACTCCCGATATAAGTTGTCTCTTGGGTAACTTGAGGAGCTGGTGAATAGGGGCTACGTTTTCCACCTTTGGTAGGTGGATATTTTTCCCCTCAAAGGGGCAAAAAACCTTCCTTCCGATCTCGATGTCGAGAGATAATTTGGCCGATCGGTGTACAACCGCTGATTGATGTCGAGAGCAATACCCCGATGCTTAGCGGGCTGTAGAGGTTGTGGATAACTTTTCCCTGCGGATGTGTGTAACCCTATGGATAAATGCATACATTTGTCTCGGTCCCGATGCCACTCCCTCGAGCTGGTCGATCGCCTTGACGAAGGAGAAGGGTAGGGCCGACCAACCGAAACCTAACTACAAACTACGCAACTACTTAAGATCCTATGGGACAAGAGTCGATCTACATCCTCAAGCGGGATGGAAGTCAGCAACCTTATGATGGCGAGAAGATTCGCAGTGCCGTCGATAAGGCCTTCCGTGCGGCAGGCCTCGTCGATGAGGAAGGCTATGCCCTCCGTATTGAGTCGCTCATCCAGACAGAGCTCTGTCATCGCAATTCTCAGGTCGCCGTCGAGGAGATCCAAGACCGTGTCGAGGCTGAGCTGATGAACCTCGCGCCTCAGGTCGCTAAGAAGTACATCATCTATCGTGAGTGGCGCACCGTCCAGCGTGAGAAGCGCACGACCCTCAAGCGCACTATGGATGGTATCGTCTCCATCGAGAAGAATGATATCAATCTGGGCAATGCGAACATGAGTGCCTACACGCCCTCGGGGCAGATGATGACCTTCGCCTCTGAGGTGACGAAGGACTATGCGATGAAGTACCTCCTCTCGGCACCCTTCGCTCGTGCTCACGCTGCGGGAGATATTCATATCCACGACTTAGACTACTATCCTACGAAGACCGCTACGTGCGTGCAGTACGACCTGGCGGACCTCTTCGAGCGAGGCTTCCACACGAAGAATGGGAGCATCCGTACCCCACAGAATATCCAGAGCTACGCCACTCTTGCGACGATCGTCTTCCAGACGAATCAGAACGAGGAGCACGGCGGGCAGGCTATCCCAGCCTTCGACTTCTTTATGGCCCCTGGCGTGCGTAAGACCTTTATTCGTCAGCTCGCCGACCGCCTCCTCTATGCACATAGTCTCCTCACGGGGAGAAGCTTTTCTGACGAGGAGCGTAAGGGCTTCGTCGAAGCACTCCGTGGCCTCGAGCCCCCTCTCGCTCATACCGATGCTGCAGCCGAAGCTCTCGCTGCCGGCCTTGAGCGTATCGGCTGTCAGCTCCCCGCTACGGCCGTGCGTCTTGCCCTCGAAGAAGCCTATCAGCGCACAAAGCGCGACACCCATCAGGCGATGGAGGGCTTCGTACACAACCTCAACACGATGCATTCGCGTGGCGGTAATCAGGTCGTCTTCAGCTCGGTCAACTATGGTACCGACACCTCCGAAGAGGGGCGTATGGTCATCCGTGAGCTCCTCGCTGCTACTGTCGAGGGCTTAGGCCAAGGCGAGGTGCCTATCTTCCCCATCCAGATCTTCAAGGTCAAGGAGGGTGTGAACTACTCCGAGGCTGACTATGCGAAGGCACAGGCAGACTTCGCTGGTGCGCTGGCGGGGAAGTACACCTTCGAGACGCCGAACTTCGACCTCCTGCTCTTGGCGTGTAAGACGACGTCGCACGCTCTCTTCCCGAACTTCCTCTTCCTCGATACGCCCTTCAACCAGCACGAGCTCTGGCGCGCCGATGACCCGAAGCGTTACCTGCATGAGATCGCTACGATGGGCTGCCGTACGCGCGTCTTCGAGAATGTCTGCGGGCCCAAGACCTCTGTTGGGCGCGGGAACCTCTCCTTCACGACGATGAATCTGCCTCGTCTGGCTATCGAAGCCTCTCGCCGTGCCCAGCGTGAGCTCCCTACGGCTCCCGTGGAGCAGCAGCAGGAGCGTGCAAGGGCACTCTTCCTCGAGTCGGTGCGTGAGATGGCTACCTTCATCGGTGACCAGCTGCATGAGCGCTACCTCTACCAGCGCTCGGCCTTAGCTCGTCAGTTCCCCTTCATGATGGGCAATGACGTGTGGAAGGGTGGTGCAGCCCTCGCTCCACAGGACGAAGTGGGCTCGGTCTTCGACAGCGGCACGCTTGGTATCGGCTTCATCGGCGGGCACAATGCGATGGTGGCACTCTATGGTGAGGGGCACGGACGCAGCGACCGCTCTTGGCAGACGCTCTATGATGCCGTGCAGGTGATCAACGAAGTGGTGCGCGAATACAAGCAGAAGTACCACCTCAACTACTCCGTCCTTGCTACTCCTGCCGAAGGCCTCTCGGGGCGCTTCACCCGTATGGACCGCAAGCGCTACGGCATTATCCCTGGGGTCAATGACCTCGACTACTATGTGAACTCCTTCCACGTCGACGTGCGCGAAGAGATCGGTATGCACGATAAGATCCGTCGTGAAGCCCCCTTCCATGCGATCACACTCGGTGGGCATATCAGCTATATCGAGCTCGACGGCGAGGCGAAGAAGAATGTCTCCGTCATCCTCAAGCTCGTCAAGACAATGAAGGATACGGGTATCGGCTACGGCTCGATCAACCACCCCGTAGATACGTGTCAGGACTGTGGCTATCGTGGGATCATCTACGATAAGTGCCCCGTCTGTGCCAGCGATCGCATCGCTCGTCTGCGTCGCATCACGGGCTATCTCACCGGTAGCCTCGAGAGCTGGAACTCTGCTAAGCAGGCAGAGGAACACGACCGTGTGAAGCATCACTGATCCTCCCAACTATACTATTAAGCAGCTGACGAAGAGCCTGGGTCCTGAGGCGGCTCCCCGCCGACGGACTCCAGGCTTCGTCTTATCCATCCCACTCCTCACCCCCGTCTCCGTGCGCCTCCTCAACGTCTATCGTGAGAGTATCAGCGATGGCCCCGGCCTTCGCTACTCGATCTATCTGGCTGGTTGCCGCCACGCTTGCCCGGGATGTCACAATCCTGAGAGCTGGTCGGCTGAGGCGGGTATTCCCCTCACCGAGGAGGTACTCAGCGATATGATCGAGGAGATACGGGGCAATTCTCTCCTGGACGGCATCACTGTCTCGGGGGGAGATCCCTTTTATGATCCCACAGCGCTTGCTACGCTCTTAGCACGCTTGCGACGTGAGACGGGGCTGTCGATCTGGTGCTACACGGGCTATACGGTGGAGTACCTCCTGCAGTCAGAGGCGCATCGCCCCGCGCTGGAGTTTATCGATGTGCTCGTCGATGGCCCCTTCGTCCAGAGCCTTCTTGACCCGCGCCTCTACTTCCGTGGTAGTCGCAATCAGCGGCTGGTGCATATCGATCACAGTGTGCCCCTGTCCGAGGCGGCACTTTCGTTCCTCGATGATGCCTTCTGAGGCGCACTCTTGCTGTCTCGAGCCTTCTCCTTATCTTTATATCTCACGGGGGCTTCCCCTGCTGACACATCCACTTACCTTCCTATTAGTTAGACGATGATCTACTTCCTTGGGGCACTCTGCCTCGTCTTCCTCGTGCTCTTCCTCTACGCAGGGAAGCGCATCAAAGAACTTACTGACGTAGTCGCAGCTACTGAGCGTGCCGAGCATGAGAAGGCTCTTGAGCTCAAGGCCCTTGAGACGAAGCTCCAGACGACTGCCGAGGCATATCAAGAGCTTCGCCAGCGCTACGACGCCCTCCAGCAGAAGGCTGATGAGGCCGCTGTGAGCCTTGCTGCCGTCAAGACCGAGCGTGCCAGCCTCGCCTCCGAGCTGGAGAAGCTCCAGGCAGAGAAGGGCAAGCTCGCCGAAGAGCTGCGCGATAGCTTCCGTGCTGTCGCGAATGACATCATGCGCGAGCGTACCGAAGACCTTGACAAGCGCACGAAGGAGACCCTCTCTCCGCTGCGTGAGGACCTCAAGCGCTTCGGTGAGCAGGTCGATAAGACCTATCAAGAAGAAGCACGCGAACGCTTCAACCTCAAGGACTCCATCGAGAAGCTCATCCTCCGCAGTCAGGAGATCAGTCAGGAGACTACCAGCCTCACACGTGCCCTGCGTGGTGATAGCAAGGTGCAGGGTGACTGGGGTGAGCTGGTCCTCGAGCGCATCCTCGATCAGAGCGGGCTTATCCGAGGAGAGCATTACTTCGTGCAGGAGACGCTGCGTGACGAATCGGGAGCCGTCATCACGACGGGTGATAACCGCGGTGGCCTTCGCCCTGACGTCATCGTCCGCTACCCCAATCGGGGGGCCATCGTCATCGATAGCAAGGTCAGCCTCACCGCCTATGCGCGCTATGTCGCCGCTGAGACAGATGCAGAGCGTGACCAAGCACTCAAGGAGCACCTCTTCAGCCTACGCAAGCATATCAATGAGCTCTCGGGTAAGCGCTACGAAGAGTACACTGAGGGTTCGCCGAACTTCGTTATGCTCTTCATCCCCAACGAACCGGCCTACACCATAGCGCTCGCTCACGACCCCACGCTCTGGGAGGAAGCCTATCGGAAGAATGTCGTCCTCATCAACGGTACGAACCTCATCGCTGCCCTGCGTATGGCGCAGGATATGTGGCAGCGTGATAGCCAGCAGCGCAATGTCTTACAGATCGTCGATGAGGCGGGTAAGCTGTATGATAAGTTCGCCACCTTCTCCGAGACCTTCCTGAAGATCGAGAGCAAGCTCGAGGATGCACAGAAGGCGTTCGGTGAAGCTAAGGGCCAGCTCCGTGATGGTCGTGGCGATATCCTTGGCCGCTTCGATAAGCTGAAGGCGCTGGGAGCCAAGACGAAGAAGGCACTGCCAGGCGGTATCCAGCCTCCAGCATCAGCCTCCGAAGACGAATAGACTCCGCTTCTCTGCGGAGATCGATAGACCTAACTAAGCGCGACAGCCAGCTATCCCATAAAAGGATAGCTGGCTGTCGCGCTCTTGTCGGGGAGGAATATACTACGAGGCTTCGTATTGAATTCGTAAATTTGTACTCATCAGGAACAAGATCACTTACTTAAACGACTATAAATGGCTAAATCTAAGGACGAGAAGAAGCGCAATGGGATTATCCCCGAGCCGACGCTGCGCCGACTCCCTTGGTATCTCTCCTTTGTAAAGCTTCTCCAAACAGAAGGACATAAGTACGTCTCCTCGCCCCGTATCGCTTCGGGTGTCGGAGTCGATGCTGCGCTCGTAGCAAAGGACCTCTCGTATGTAGAGCTCCAGGGGCGTACGCGCGTCGGCTATGAGACGGAGGCTCTCATCAACTACCTCGAGGAATTCCTTGGCTTCACGAAGCGTCATCAGGCTTTCCTCGTCGGTGTCGGGAGCTTGGGCTCTGGGCTCCTTTCGGACAAGGGGCTACGGCAGTTCGGCCTTGAGGTGACCGCAGGCTTTGACGTCGCTGAGGATATCATCGGTACAGAAGTCTCGGGGATCCCCGTCTATCATATCGATGAGCTGGCGACACGTATTGAGAGCGAAGGCATCAAGATCGCCATCCTCACCGTACCTATCCTACAAGCTCAGCTGATGACTGACCGCTTGGTGCGTGCTGGTATCCGTGCGCTGTGGAACTTTACGCCCGTTCGCATCCAGACGCCCGATCACGTCGTCGTGCAGAATACCTCGATGTATGCGCACCTGGCACTGATGTTCACCCGAATGAAGGCGCTCCAGGAAAGTCTACCTACTACCCCTACCAGTAAGCCTCGCTCCAGCCGATGAAGATCTTAGGCGTAGGCTTCAATTACCGCCCGCACGTAGCCGAAGCACCTCAGCTCGGCCTTCCTGAGCAGGCGGTAGATACTCCTCCACTCTTCTTCCACAAGGGCGATGCGCTGCTCAAGCCCCGCACGCCCTTCTTCCTCCCCGATATGGGTTCGTCCATCGAATATGAGGCGGAGCTGGTCATCCAGATCAGTCGGGTAGGGAAGTGCATCGCTGAGCGCTTCGCCCATCGCTACTATGATCGTGTGACGGTGGGCATTGACTTTACGGCACGCGACATTCAGCGACGCGCTATGGCTGAGGGCCGTCCGTGGCTGGAGGCTAAGGTCTTCGACGGCTCGGCTGTTGTAGGAGAGTGGCTGGACAAGACGGCTCTGGGCTATCCCGAGCGCCCCATCGCCTTCTCGCTACGGCGTGACGGAGAGGTGGTGCAAGAGGCCGATAGCTCGGAGATGATCCATAGCTTTGATGCGCTGATTGCCTATGTGAGCCGCTTCCAGACGCTACGTATGGGTGACCTCATCTTTACTGGCACCCCCGCAGGTGTCGGACCCATAGCTATCGGGCAGACCCTCGAGGGCTTCATCGGAGAGCGCAAGGTGCTCCACGTCCCCATCAAGTAGCTGGCTACCCTTTCGTGTAGGCCACACCCCATCGCCCCACCGATCCGCTTGTGATCGGTGGGGCTTTTTTGTGCCTTGCGCAATGGTCTCCATATAGGTATATGAGTACGTGGGGTAGAGCTATATAGGATGGCGAAGAAAGCTATATAGCTTTGCTTGGAATTCCTATATAGCTTTGTGAAGTGACCTCTATTAGGCCGTTGCTCCGCGTAGGGATAAAAGTTGCGGACGGGTGGCAGATAAGTTTGGTCTACGTGAGTGGACGATAAATCTGCGTACGTGGATATTTGGATTGACGTGCCTGGTCTTTAAGACTACGTACATAGATAGAAGAATAGCACTACGGGAAGGCGCTTTTTTCTTCACGAGAAGGACACTTTTCCCTCCGCTGGATAAGAGGAATACTCGCGATAAGGCGAAGGGCTTGTGTGTCCCTTCGGAGAGGTATATCGGAGAGCTGAGCGTGCGATGCCTTAGCACAATAAATAGAGAGCAGGACTCTGCCGCAGCAGTCTCATTAGATGTGGGGAGAGTTAACGCTGATAAGCTGTGTCTATACCTATATATAGGTTGTCTATGTGGGGGCAAATCCCTATTCGTAGGTATTTACTCGCCTCCTTGTAGCCTATAACTTTGCCTGCTAATTTCCACCCCTGTGTCTATGCGGGTCTGTGGGGAACATGAAGCAGAGATAATATATAAGGTATAAGCTATATGAGTGACATGAAATCGGCATCCCGTAGTAAGCGCCTGCGTCGCTTCCTCTTCGGAGGGATTGCCCTCGCCCTTGTCGCCCTCGTCGCCTACTTTGTCTGGGGACGCTATGGGTCGACGACGCGCATCGCCCTGGTGAACTTCCCCGGCTATCAGTCTTCGGGGATCATCCTCTCCAACGACAATAAGCACGTCCGCTATGACGAGCTGGAGCAGGGGGATATCAATAAGTTCGACAGCTACGACTGCGTCCTGGCCTTCGGTATGGGCCTCAAGTGGAATGATGAGCAGCGTGCCGAGATCAAGAAGCTGGGTGATAAGGGCCTCCCTATCAAGGTCGTCTATGCTACGACGAAGGAGAATGAGATCTCCAGCCTTGATGCGGCTAAGGATCAGCGCATCAGCGAGTATCTCGACAACGGGAATAAGAAGAACTACCGCTCTCTGTCACACTATATCCGTCGCTACATCGACGGGAAGAAGTGGTTCGCTCCCGAGCCTGATTCGGTAGCTCCCAGCTCGGCCGACGTCTACTACCATCTTGATGAGGACGTCGCCTTCGATAAACTCGCCGACTACGAAGCTTATATCAAGAAGCAGGGCTTCTATCATGAGGGGGCGAAGAAGGTCCTCGTCATCGGGGGGCTTAACGATCCCTTCAGCGGTAATAAGCAGAACCTCGATAGCCTCATCACCAGCCTCGACCGTGCGGGGCTCAATGTCTATCCCGTCTCTTCCTTCGCTGACCGTCTCCGCTTCATCCAGGAGGTCTCACCTGACCTCATCATCCACTTCCCTCACGGACGTATCTCGATGATGGGGGGGGATCGCGTCGTCGAATACCTGCGTGAGCGTAATATCCCCGTCATCGCCCCCCTGACACTCATGACCAGTCGTGAGGAATGGGAGGCTGATCCGCAGGGTATGATGGGGGGCTTCCTCTCACAGACCCTCGGTATGCCCGAGCTTGATGGAGCTATTTATCCCTACGTACTCACTACGCAGGAGAAGAATGACGACGGGCTCTACGTCCTCAAGGCTGTACCCGAGCGCCTCAAGAAGCTCACTGAGCTGGTGCAGCGCTTCCTCACCCTGCAGACCAAGCCCAATAGCGAGAAGAAGCTCGCTATCTACTACTTCAAGGGCCCAGGGCAGGAGACGCTCGCAGCACAGGGTATCGAAGTCGTGCCCTCGCTCTACAACCTCCTGCTCCGTCTCAAGGCTGAGGGCTATAACCTCACGGGACTCCCTACGGATGTGAAGGCCTTCGAGGCACAGCTGATGCGCGAAGGTCCCGTCATCCAGTCCATCGCTGGTGGGCAGATGGAGGAATACCTCAAGACGGGTAATCCGGCTTGGGTCGATAAGGCGGACTTCGATAAGTGGATCGCCGAAGACCTGACGCCCCTTCAGATCAAGGAGCTGGAGGAGACCTACGGCCCCACGCCAGGGAGCTACATGACCCGTACCTCTTCGGCTGGTACACCACAGCTTGCTGCTACGCGCATCCAGTACGGCAATGTCGTCCTGCTCCCTCAGCCTGTAGCGGGTATCGGTAGTGACAACTTCGCTATCGTGCACGGTGCCGCTTCGCCTCCTCCCTATCCCTATGTCAATGCCTACCTCTGGGCTCGCCACGTCTTCGGGGCAGATGCCTTGATGCACTTCGGTACGCATGGGAGCTTGGAGTTCACCCCGAAGAAGCAGGTCGCACTCAGCGCCAATGACTGGGGTGAAGCACTCATCGCACCTTACCCACACTTCTACTATTATACGATCGGGAATATCGGGGAGAGTATGATGGCTAAGCGTCGCTCTTATGGTAGCCTCATCTCCTATATCACCCCTCCCTTCGACGAGAGCAAGACGCGTCATATCTTCACCGACCTGCAGCAGGCCATCGAGAAGTACTACGAGCTGAAGGAGCCTGCGGCGAAGGACACGCAGAGCCTGGCGGTGAAGAAGCTCGCTGTCGGCCTCGGTATCCATCGTGAGCTCCGCTTAGACTCCATCCTCACGAAGCCCTATACGGCTAAGGATGTTGAGCGCATCGACAACTTCGCCGAGGAGATCGCCTCAGAGAAGGTCAATGGTCAGCTCTATGTCACGGGCGTGCCCTATACCCCAGCGAAGACGACCTCCACGGTGCTGGCGATGACGGCTGATCCCATCGCTTACGCCAAGGCTCGACTGGATCGCCTGCGTGCTGCTCAGCCCATCGACAATACAAGCAATAAGCACCGCTTCTATAAGGAGTACCTCCAGCCCGCTCAGCAGCTCGTCCGTGGCATCCTCGCCTCGGGCTCGGTGAGCGAAGCTACCGTCCTCTCCTATGGTAGCATCACGAAGGAGCAGCTGGAGCGCATCCATGCACTCGCTGCCCCCAAGAAGCCCATGGGTATGAAGGCGGCTATGGCTGCTGCCAAGGGTGATAGCAGTAAGTCGGGAGGCAAGCCTACTCGCCTTGATCAGATCCGTGGCGGTAGCCTCAAGGATAAGCCCGCAGGTCATCCTGGTGGTCATCCTGGTGGGCACCCAGGGGGGAAGCCTCAGGGACACGCTGCCGACACGCCCGAGCCATCGAAGAAGGAGCGGGATGAGATGGAGGCCGTCACGGAGCTGGAGCGTGCCATCCTCAACGTCATCACCTATCGTGATGCCCTGCAGAATAGCCCTCGTCTCGAGCTCGATGCTACGATCAATGCCCTCAACGGGGGCTTCACCGCACCCTCGTCGGGTGGTGATGCCGTCGCCAACCCACAGGCTGTACCTACGGGTCGCAACCTCTATTCGGTCCGTGCTGAGAGCACACCTTCGCAGCGTGCGTGGAGTCAGGGCGTACAGCTCGCTCAGGCTACACTGAAGGCCTACAAGGAGCAGCACGGCAAGTATCCCACAAAGGTCAGCTATACCTTCTGGAGCAGTGAATTCGTCGAGACCGAAGGGGTGACTATCGCCCAGGTGCTGTATATGCTCGGGGTCGAGCCCGTGCGCTCGCAGTTTGGCTCGGTCGAGGATGTTCGCTTGATCCCCACCTCCGAGCTGGGTCGCCCACGTATCGACGTGGTCATCCAGACCTCAGGACAGTTCCGTGACCTCGCAGCATCGCGCCTGGCGCTGATCTCGAAGGCCGTCGAGCTGGTCGCTTCTCTCGGCAAGGAAGATCAGGAGAACTACGTCGCTGCAGGCTCTGTCGCCACAGAGAAGGAGCTCGTCGAGCAGGGCCTTTCGCCTAAGGAAGCTCGTGAGCTGGCGAACGTCCGCATCTTCGGTGGTATCAATGGTATGTATGGTACCGGCATCCAGGAGATGGTCACCTCTGGAGACAAGTGGGAGCAAGAGAAGGAGATCGCCGATGTCTATCTGAATAATATGGGTGCCGCCTACACCGGTAAGCAGGAGGACTGGGGTCGCTTCGTCAAGCCTCTCTTCCGTGCTGCACTCAAGAATACCGATGTCGTCGTGCAGCCACGTCAGAATAATACTTGGGGTGCACTGAGCCTCGACCACGTCTATGAGTTCATGGGTGGCCTCACGCTCTCGGTACGTAATGTCACGGGGAAGGATCCCGATACCTATCTCGCTGACTACCGCAACCACAGCAACATGCGTATGCAGGACCTCAAGGAGGCTATCGGCGTCGAGAGCCGTGCTACCGTCCTCAACCCTGAGTACGTGAAGGAGGTCCTCGCTGGTGGCGCTAACAGCGTCGCCAACATCACCGAGGTCGTCACGAATACCTACGGGTGGAATGTGATGAAGCCCGAGGTCATCGACAAGGAGCTCTGGGATCAGCTCTACGATATGTATATCCGCGACGTCAATAATCTCGGTGTCGCTTCGGCATTCGAAGGGAAGAGCCCCGCAGCCCTCGAGGAGATCACTGCTGTGATGCTTGAGACGGCTCGTAAGGGGATGTGGAAGGCTTCACCCGAGCAGCTCTCTACGCTCGCTCAGCGCCATTCGGAGCTCGTGGCTAAGTACGGCCCTTCGGGTGGTGGTATGTCGGCAGACAATAAGAAGCTCCGTGCCTTCATCTCCCAGCAGCTCTCTCCCGAGGCCGCCAAGCAGTATCAGGCTCAGATGAAGCAGATGGACGAAGGTTCTTCGGCCGATGCTCCCAGCCAGAATGGTATGGTGATGAAGAAGGAGACGGTCGCTGATCAGGCTGGTGCCGTGACGCGTAGCTTCAATGGTCTGTGGATCGTAGCTGGGGTAGCTGTCCTCTTCATCGGGCTCCTCGTCCTCCTGCGTATCAAGCGCCGCCGTGATGCTGAGTAGTCCCCTGATGCTAACCTCTATCTTCTCGGTGTAGCTGATGGAACTCCTCGTCCAGATCCTCCTGCTCTTCATCATCGTAGCCTCCGTGCTACGCCTCTCCTTTGAGCGGGGCTGGATCATCCCCACACTCTTTGCTGTCGTAGCAGCTGTCTTCGTCTACTTGACCTATCCCTATGCGATCGAGCAGACGAAGACCGGCCTCGCAGCCTATATCGCCGACCGCTCGCTACGTGAGTATGCAGCCATCTTCATCTCGCTGGATGTGGCACTCATCGTGGCCTATAGCTTCTCCCGTCTGAGTCACCCACGTGGTCGAAGGGGTAGGGTGATAGCCTTCCTCTTGCGCCTCTATCCAGGGGTGCTTATCTTCCCCGTGCTCTTCTATCTGCAGTCGACGCTGATCTTCGCCCTGCCAGGGATGGACTTCGGGGTTGTCTCCCTCCTCCTTGCCGCAGGGACGGTGGTGCTCCTGCTGGGGCTTACCTTCCTCTTGCGCTTCCTCCTGCCCGAGGAAGAGCAGCGTCTGGAGGTGCTCTTCTTAGTAGAGCTCTTTGTCTTCATCCTCGGGATCATCGCTTCGGTCGATGAGACCATCCGTATGGCACCCACCGAGAGTCCCATCCAGTGGAGTGGGTTGGTGCTGACCCTCGGCATCGGACTGCTGTGCTTTGTCGTGGGCTACTTCGCTCCCCGTATCCGTCGATCACTTAAACACAAATAATATATATCCGCACTTATGGATCAGATATCCAAGGTACTCTTCGTCATCTCGAATAGCCTCCTCATCCCCGACATCCTCTTCCTCATCATCCTCTTTATCCGTTCGCTCATCCTCGTCGGGGGCTTCTATAATAGCTTCATGCAGCGCCGCCGTATGAATGCGCTCCTCGGCGATGTGCGTGCTCTGAATGCAGGGAACCTCTCCGAGCTGTCGGGCCGCCTGCCTAAGTCCAACCGCTCTCCCTTTATCGATCATCTTGATGACTTGCTCACGCGCGAAGGCCTCACGGAGGACTATGCGAACTACGTCATCAGCAGCTATGAGAATATCTGCGAGAAGGACCTCTCCCTCTCTAAGCTCCTGACGAAGGTCGGTCCCGTGCTCGGTCTGGTCGGGACGCTCATCGCTATGAGCCCTGCACTTGTCGGTCTCTCCTCGGGGGATATCGGCGCGATGGCCTACAATATGCAGGTCGTCTTCGCTACCACCGTCGTCGGTCTGGTGATCAGCTTGGCTGGTCTGGTGACTCTACAGTACAAGCAGCGTTGGTATACCAAGGATGTAGCACTCTTCGACTACATCTCTTCGCTCCTCCTTGATAGCCATACGAAGTAACTATGGAACGCAAGCCACGCCGCCCGAGCAAGCTCATGCAGGGTGAAGATACCGACCCACTGACCGTCGTCGTCAACCTCTTCGACGTATCCATGGTCTTCGCTGTCTCCCTTATGGTCGCTATGGTGATGAACATGAATATGACCGAGGTCTTTACGCAGGAGGACTTCTCTGTGGTGAAGAATCCAGGGAAGGAGAATATGGAGATCATCACGAAGAAGGGCGGTAAGATCGAGCGCTATACCCCCTCTAATGAGAAGACTGATAAGTCCAGCTCCCGCGGTCGCCGTGTCGGCGTCGCCTATGAGATGGAGGATGGTCAAGTCTACTACGTCCCCGAGGACGCCCTACCTGCTGAGTCGAAGTAGTTCCCTTTACCCTCATATATGCCGCAGACCAAGCTCCTGCTGACCCTCTTGACGAGCCTGACGCTTAGTGCAGGGCTCGCTCTACCTCCTCTTGCTGCTGCGCAGACCTCTCAGCAGACGACGGCCTTCACTATCACGGGCCTTGTCGTTGAGCGGGATGGTAGTCCCCTCTACGGGGTGATCGTCCGAGCAGGGAATGCTAAGACGATGACCAATGCAGGCGGTCGCTTCACGCTGACCCTTGCCTCCCGACCCGAGGGTGGACGCCTGAGTCTCACCCTCTCCGCTGTCGGAAAGAAGACCCAGCAAGTGACCTTCGTCGAAGGCCATCCGCTCCGTGTCGTCCTCGAGGATGCCGTCGGGGAGATCAAGGAGGTCGTCGTCCGTGCCCGCCCCAATATCAATGCCCTTGACCTACGTGCCCGCTCGGGTGTCGTGGCACAGGTCGATATGAAGCTCCTTGCACAGAAGCCGATGATCGACCTCTCGCTGGCACTGCAGGGTGCTGTGCCTGGTCTCACTGTCGTCAATCGTGGCGAGCTCGGTATGAAGCCCGAGATACGTATCCGTGGCAATAACTCCTTCACCAAGGGCGATGCTGCCAATGAACCCCTCTATGTGCTCGATGGGAAGATCATCTCTCCGCAGGCCTTTATGACGCTCAATCCGCTCGATATCCGTGAGATCAAGGTGCTCAAGGATGCCGTAGCGACAGCGCTCTATGGGGTGAAGGCCGCCAATGGCGTGCTGGAGATCTCCTCACGTCGTGGTGTCTCGGGCCCTATGTCGATTAGCCTCAGTACGCAGGCGGGTGTCACGCTACGCGGTCGTCAGACTACGACGATGATGGATACTGATGAGAAGCTCGATCTGGAGCGACGTATGCAGGTGACCACTGCGCCAGGCTATCTCTTCTCTCCAGACTTCATCTCCTCGGCGACGCTCAGCGACCTCCGTCAGAGCTATCAGTCGACACTCGGTATCGCCCCGACGTGGACGCGAGAGGAGTATCTGGCTTACGGGAGTAGACAGCTTGATTCCCTGCGTCAGATCCATAAGAACTGGTGGCACGACCTCATTCGCCCCAATTCCTATCAGAGCCACAACCTCAGCCTGCGTGGTGGGAGCCAAGATGTGACCTACTACGTCTCGGGCAACTTCTCCCGCCAAGGTGGGCAGCTGGAGGGCAACGATACCAAGCGCTTCACTCTCACTAATAGCCTCGACTGGCAGAGTCGCCTCGGCTTCGTCTCGCTCGGCCTCACGGGAGGCTATGCTAAGACGAATAGCCCGAATAGCAGCGACTTCAGCCCCCAGCAGCTGGTCTACGAGCTCAATCCCTATGAGACGAAGAGCTCGCAGCAACTCTTCTCCTACCCAGGTCGCAAGTACAGCGACCTCACGGGGCAGTTCCGTCGCTGGACGAAGGAGGTCCGCTTCGGTGCAAGCCTGAGTGCTAACCTCCGTCCCTTCGAGGGGATGCAGCTGGATGCTGTCCTCGGTCTTGACTATGTGCTCAATGAGAGTGAGCAGATCACTCCCGCCACGGCCTATAGTGAGGTGACGCGTCGCCGTCCCATCGAGCGAGGGATGATCTCCGTGGGCAAGAACACCGACTTCAACTACTCGGCCAATCTTCGTGCGACCTACCAGCGTCTCTTCGCCGAGAAGCACGATTTTAGTATTTCTGCCAATACCGACTACTACTACAGCGAAGGCCGTCTGCTCTCGGTGACGGGGCATGGTATCGGCCTGCAGGAGTATCTGGCAGGGGTGAACAAGGGCCTCACGTCAGCAGACCTCCGCCCCGACTTCTCCGGCTCTAACGCCACATCCGCTCAGCTGGGCTTTGGGCTGGCTACGGGTTATACTTACGATAAGAAGCTTGATCTCTTCGCTGCCTATAAGGCGGATGCCTCAAGCCTCCTGCCCCGTGACAAGCGCTGGAATACCGCGTGGGCACTCGGTGGAGGCCTGCATCTTGAGGAGCTTCTGCCCTTCCTACGTGGTGGAAGCCTACTGACGGGGCTTGGACTAAAGGCTTCGTGGGGGCTGACAGCAAGCCTCGGGGGGATTACCTCAGCCTCAGCTGTGCCCATCTTCTCCTACCAGCAGAGCTCTTTTTACGCAGATCAGTATCGCCTCATCCGTCTCTCTACCCTCTACAATGACCGCTTGAAGCCTGAGCAACTCAAGAGTGTGGACCTCGGCCTCTCCGTGCAGCTGGCTCATGCCCATACGCTCGACGTGAACCTCTACCGCCGAGACACTGAGGATGCCCTGATCATGACGGATATCCCAGCGAGCAATGGCTTCCTCTCGATGCTGGATAATGTCGGTAGTCTGCGCAACGAAGGTGTGGAGCTCTCTGCTTCGTCTCGCCTTCTTAGCGGTGAAGACTGGCGCCTCTCGCTCCGTGCAGCCTTGGCCTACAACCGCAGTAAGGTACTCGACCTCTATGGGAAGACCGCCATCTATTCGGGCGACAATGTCTATCCCGACTACGAGGTGGGTCGCTCTTATGACTATGTCTATGGGCTGGATGCCCTCGGAGTCAATCCACTCTCGGGCGAACTGATGTTCCGTGACCGACAGGGGGCAGAGCAGAGCTTCGGTAAGACGATCGTGCGCGATGACCTCGTGGGTATCGGCTACCGTACACCACCTTATACGGGTACCTTCGGCCTGACCTTCGGATACAAGGCGCTGGAGCTGGATGCGCAGTTCTACTATGTCTTTGGGGGCTTCAAGGCCTACTCGATGACCTACGTGCGTGGGGTCTCCGATGTAAATAAGAATGCCATCGCAGGGCAGGTGTCCCGCACGTGGTTCGCCCTCGGTGACGAAGATCGCCTCTATCCCAGCCCACGAGCGGGGACGCAGACCTTCAACAACCTCTCCCACTATCCCAATACGCGGATGATCTCGCGCAGTGACTACCTGCGTCTCTCGATGCTGAGCCTGCGCTACCGCCTCTCTTCATCGCTGCTGCACCATCTGGGCGATGCCGTGAAGTACGCTACGATAGCCCTACAGGGCTCGAACCTCTTCACGCTCACACCATACAAGGGCGGTAGCCCTGAGTCGGGTACCTATGACCTCGGTGTGCAGCCCGTCCTTACCCTTCACCTCAATCTCAACTTCTGATGTCCTTGCTTCTCCGACGCTCTGTGCTACGGATGCTCTGCCCTGTCCTCGCTGTGGTGCCCTTCCTCTCGGCTTGCTCACTGGATATCCCCGTAGAGAATGAGTTGACCGACCCGAAGGCAATCTCCTCCGTGCAGACGGCTTATGAGGCGCTCGCCTCCGCCTATAGCTCCTATCCGAAGGTGGAGCTCGAGCTTAGTCTCCTCTCTGACGAACTGGTGCCCACGCATCGTGCCGGCCAAAGCCCGCAGATGGCGCAGCTCTATGCCTATACCGACTATGCCCTGCAGAGTCTGGCCTCTGACCTCTGGTCGGGCTACTACGAGACCATCAAGGATGCGAACGCTGTGCTCGTTCGACTCCCCGACCTCCGCTCCCGCCTCTCCTCTGCTGAGCAGCTCCAGCTCGACTACCTCGCAGGCGAGGCGAAGACCCTCAAGGCGCTCTCTTACCTCCAGCTCCTCCAGCTCTTCGCTACACCCTATGATGATGCCGAGCATACGGGAGGGATCATCCTCAAGGATCGTGTGGAGCGTGAGGAACTCCCACGTAGCACAAAGGCCGAGACGGTGCAGGCTATCGAGCGTCTGCTGAAGGAGGCCCTCACGGCTTTCGACACGACGACGCGCCCGCCCTACGGCTCTGCCCCAGGCTTCGTCAATGCCGCTACGGCTCGTGCACTCCTTGCTCGCCTCTATCTCTATGCTGGCGACTGGGCTAAGGCCGAGGAGGTGACCCGCACACTCGTCCCCGCGACGCTCTCCGCGTCGATGGTCCCCACGACACCTCTTGCTTGGTCGCAGGGCGCATCTACTGTAGCCCTCTTCGCCAGTTCGGTGCCCGTGACCTACTATAATAGTATCTACGCTCAGGCGAAGTCGGCTACTAATGCGACCTACCAGCTTCCCCAGCGCAGCTACTTGGCCTCGACAGACCTCCGTCATCGCAGCTATGCCCTCGACAGCACGCTGCAGGTCGATGCTACCACGACCCGCTCGCTGCAGATCATCGGGAAGTATGCCGCCTTCCTCTTCGCTGGAGGGCTCCCTTCTTACAACTGTGTCGTCCGCACGACCGAGCCTATCTTCCTGCGTGCTGAGGCCTTGGCTCGCAGTGGTGATCAGACGGCTGCACGCGACCTCCTCAATAGTTACCTCCGTCTGGTCGGTGCAGATGAGGTCGCTTCGACCGTGACAGGTACAGCTCTTATCGATGCTATCATCGCCGAGAAGGCGCGAGAGTTCGCCGGCGAAGGCCTACGCTTCTTTGATCTCAAGCGCCTGGGACTGCCTATCGAGCACTATACCCCCAATGAGGAGCGCGTCTCCCTCACACTGCCAGCAGGGAGCTACAAGCGTACCCTGCCACTGCCCGCCTCCGAGCGCTCGAATAAGAACCTCGGGGCACAGAACCCTGGGTGGCCTGAGCTCACCCATTGATCTCATCCTTTTACTATCGTATCTCCATTATGAAGACTTCCCTTTATCATCGCTTACGGAGCATCGGGGCCATCGGGCTCTTCTCCCTGCTCCTCCTATCGCTCCTTCCCTCGTGTGCGAAAGATACCCCCGACAATAAGTATCGTGGGGAGAATAAGATCCAGCTGCGTCTGCCCGACGGCTCTCGCTCGGTGCTCATAGTTGCGACCTCTACCTCTCCTATTAAGGTGACCGTCCGCCTGACTTCTCGTCGCACGGACGCGGTCACGCTACAGCTCAATCTCACGGGCGAAGCTGCCTCATCCCTCACGCTCTCCTCGAAGACGCTTACGATCCCCGCAGGTCAGCTCGAGGGAGAGGTCGTCATCACGCCTTCGGCTAAGGGCGTGACGAGCCAGCAGCAGGCCAAGCTCTCCGTCACGTCCGCCGCCTCGGGTCTGATGGTCGAGGGCGATCTGACGATCACGATCTCACCCTTCCCCGTGTGGACGCCTACGGCTGCTCAGCAGGCGCTCATCGACGACTATCGTGCCAAGGGCATCGACCTCTCCACGATCCTTGGCTATCATACGGTCGAGGGGAGTGTCGACTGGGCGGGCTTTACCGAATACGACTATGGTACGGATATCCATTCGCAGGCTACCTGGCGCATCAGCGGTGTCACGATGCTCGTCGAGCTGAGTGACCGTGCTACGGCCGACCAGCCCGTACTGAAGTTCTCGTACAATGCCCTTGGTCTGAATGATATCTATAAGAAGCTCTGGGACGGCTACACGGTTAATAGCCTCGACTTCTATGCCGAAGGGAAATCAAGTCTGGAGGTGATGAAGGCGATTAACTGGACGCAGTCCTCAGCTGAGACCTTCAATGTCGTGCTGGACAATGTCCGTGTGAATGCTTCCACGGGTACGCTCGCCTTCACGGGCAAGCGTCTCTCGGGTATGCCCGCGACTTATCCGCTCCGCGAAGAGGAGCCGGACAGTCCCATCGTCGTACCCTTCACCTACGAGTCCTCGGTATGGACGCGTGTGATGGCGAAGATCGCCGCTGAGCCGACCTTCAAGGAGACGGTCGAGACGGCCGACGGGCTGATGGAGCTGTACAGCGTCCTCTCCAACACGGGTATCGACGAAGACCGTACGGCTGAGATCGGTGCTACCGAAGGCCACTACGTCAAGCCCGAAGGGAAGATTGACCTGAAGAAGGGCACGCTCTCCTTCACGTTCCCCTTCCACGGCTACAACTCGGATTACTATTCGGTGGTGAAGGTGACTTCGCAGCAGCGTAAGTAACTCCCCACACATTGCCACTCTAAATACCCGCCCCCGAGGCTGTCTGACTGCTCCGTAGTCAGCGGCCTCGGGGGCGCTCTTTTATAGGGTAGGGGAGATGCTGTTCCTTATGAGACCTTACACAATAGTCTCATATCGGTATATGGGTGGATAGAGCTATATAGGATGGTGAAGAATGCTATATAGCTTTGGATCGATTCCGTATAGCTTTGTGACGCGACCTATATATAGGTTATTGCTCCACGTAGGGATAAAAGTTGTGGACGAGTGGCAGATAAGTTTGGACTACGTACGTGGATCTAATATCTACGTACGTGGATATTTGGATTTGCGTGCTTGGTCTTTAAGACTACGTGCGTAGATAGAAGAATATCACTACGTGAAGGCGCTTTTTTCTTCACGAGAAAGACGCTTTTCCTTCCGCTGAATAAGAGGAATACGCGCGATAAGGCGACGGGCTTCTGTGTCACTTCGGAGAGGCCCATCGGGGAGCTGGGCGTGCGATGCCTTAGCACTCTAAATGGAGGACAGAAATCTAAGGCAGCAGTCTCGAGTTGGTGTGGCTGTTGTTTTTTATATTTGTAGTGGAGTACGCAATCTCCATTAAGACGTATGCTGCGCCGCCGTAGAATCTAAATCATCGTATGAAGAAACTCCTCTTTTCTTTGCTCCCTCGTCCACGAGACTTGGCAGTATCCCCACGCACCTGTGCCTCCCTTCGTCATAAATGTGTTGAAGCCAGTACCCTATTGGCAGGCATTTTATTTGTTCTTTTCTCTTGCCCTACGGCCTTTGCTCAGGAATTGTCCTCACTGGGTAAGCTTGGTACGGATCGAGTCGACTCCGTGAAGAAGATGGTCATCGATACTGCGAAACTTCGACTACTATATAAGTGTACCTACCACCCCGACACGGCCAACCTGAAGCGAGAGGGTGAGGCTTGGCGTCTTCTGCAGGTGGGGGCGCATGCGACGAAAGAGTGGGCGATGGGGGCAGAGCGCATCGATTCGCTGCGTGATGCCTCAGCCGCTCAAGGGAGGACTTGGATGGAGATCTTACCGCTCTACATGGGTGCACTCTCTCAGCAGGCGCGGGACCATCAGATGATCCTTGCGGATATGAGGAGCGGTGTGCTTACGGAGCAGAACAACATAGTCGTAGATGAGTACCTCTACGAGGAGCCTATTCCTACACAACGGTGGGAGTCGCTTCCTGGAGATACGACCCTCCTCGACTACCCTTGTCGCCGAGCAAAGACCCACTTTCGAGGCCGTGACTTCATCGCTTGGTATACCGATGAGTTACCCTTTAGTGTCGGGCCTTGGAAGTTCTCGGGCCTTCCGGGACTGATCCTTTGTGTCTATGATACGCAGCGTCACTATGTGTACGAAGCCGTGGGGCTGGAGTATGCTAAGGCGGGCGAACTGATTTACCTCAGTCCTCGCTCCAGTGAGCAGCGGGTGAGCCGACTGGATTATCTCAAGGCCAAGGCGGCCTATGCCCGTGATCCAGCTGCTTATATGCGACAAATCCCTGGGGTGATTTACTCCAAGGAGACGCTTCGTCGGATGAAGCCTCGCTCGTACAATCCGCTGGAGCGCGAATAGCGATCTCTATTCTGCCTCTCTCCGTGGGTGCTGAGCAAAGCGGTAGAAGACAAGGAAAATAACGAGTAGTCGGACTCCCTGAGCTTCACCTATGATGCACTCTAATTATGGATTATGGAATTGCGAGCTGTAGAGGAGCGTGGCTACAAGGTCTCCAGATGCGGGCAGTCCTACTGACGGATGGTAGATGTTTCCTCAATATACCCCTCGGATTTGGAGGCGGAAGCACAGGTGAAATCCTCTTGCAGAATCAAAAGTTCTTCCTATCTTTGCGGACAAGAAAACCCCTTGAGGGGTCTTAACCCTGCGGTAGTAGCTCAGTTGGTAGAGCATCAGCTTCCCAAGCTGAGGGTCACGAGTTCGAGCCTCGCCTACCGCTCACCATGTGAGGGGGTATCCTTCTTTCCAGAGGAGGGATATCCCCTCGCTATTTGCTACATACACTACTCTCTAAGCTCATTCACGTAATGATGACTACTCCACTTCTCGGGGTAGACCTCGGTCAGATCGCCTCAGCGATAGGGCATGAGTTTACCCTCTTCAGCCTCGACGAGCTCTACAAAGCGTTCTTCACGCTCTTCGTCACCATCGATATCATCGGGGCTATCCCCATTATCCTTTCGCTCAAGGCCAAGGGGAAGACCTACCACTCCGCACAGGTCGGCATCTATTCGGGGATTATCCTGATCGCCTTCCTGCTCGTAGGGGAGCCGCTCTTAGGGTCTTTCGGTGCGGATATCTCGACCTTCGGGGTCGCTGGGGGGATCGTGCTCTTTGTGATGGCCGTCGAGATGATCTTCGGTATCGAGATCTTCAAGTCTGAGGACGACTCGAGTGGCAATACGACCTTCGTGCCGTTGGTCTTCCCGCTCTTTGCGGGGGCAGCCTCGTTCACGACGCTCTTGACGCTCCGCTCGGCTGGTATCGCGATGATCAATCTGGCGCTGAGTATCGTACTGAACATGGTCCTCGTCTACCTCGTCCTGCGCTATGTCTCGCTCCTCGACCGTATCCTCGGTAAGAATGGGGTCTACATCCTACGTAAGTTCTTCGGGGTGGTCCTCCTGGCGATCTCGGTGAAGTTCATCACAAAGAATCTGATCGAAGTCATCGCCATGGTACAGCATGGGGTGGCCGCTCTCGGACAATAGTAATCACCATCCTCCTCGCGAGCGTGGGGAGGCCTCATAGACGGCATGCGTGTATCCTCGGCAGGGGCTGCACGCATATCGTCTCTATAAAAGCAATGTAATATGAAGCATGGATTTGTCAAGGTCGCAGCCGCTGTCCCCTTCGTGCGGGTCGCTGACTGCGAGTACAATGTCGAGCGAATCGAGGCTCTGGTACTGGAGGCTGACGCCAAGGGTGTAGAGATCATCACCTTCCCAGAGCTTTCCATCACGGGCTATACGTGTGGAGACCTTTTCCTCCGCCCTTTCCTCAACGATCAGGCCGAGGCTGCGCTGCTTCGCCTTGCAGAGCGTACGGCACACACCTCGGTGCTCATCATCGTAGGTATGCCTATACGCATCCAGTCACAGCTCTTCAATGCGGCTGTTGCCCTTCAGTCGGGGCAGATCCTCGGTGCTATCCCTAAGACTTATCTGCCGAACTACCGTGAGTTCCAGGAAGCACGTTGGTTCGCTGCTGCGCGTGACCTCAAGCTCGCCCACGTACAGATCGGCCGCTTCCAGGTGCCTATTGGGCACAACGTCCTCTTCCGCTCAGGCAAGCTTACCATTGGTATCGAGATCTGCGAAGATATGTGGACGCCCTACACCCCAGGGACGCGCCTGGCACTCTACGGGGCACAGATCATCTTCAACCTCTCAGCGAGCAACGAGCTGGCAGGGAAGAATACCTACCTGCGTAGCCTCATCAGCGGGCTCTCCTCGCAGAACCTCTGCGGCTACGTCTACGCCTCCGCTGGCTATGGTGAGAGCTCTACGGATACCGTCTTCACGGGTAAGGGCTTCATCGCCGAGGTCGGTAAGCTCCTCATCGAGACTCCGCGCTTCACCTACGAAGAGCGCCTGATCATCAGCGATATCGATGTGATGCGTATCGATAACGATCGCTTGACGACCAATAGCTTCAATGACTCGATCGTCGACCACACGGAGCGTGGCCTCCTGACAGAGATCCCCTTCCGCCTGCGCACCCATGAGGAGTCGCATGATGTGGATCGTAAGATCGAGCAGAATCCCTTCCTCCCCGAGAGCCGCAAGCGTGATGAGCGCGCCGAAGAGATGTTCGACATCCAGGTGTGTGGCCTCTCACAGCGCCTGCGCTTCATCGGGGCACGCCATGCCGTCCTCGGTATCTCGGGTGGTCTTGACTCGACGCTGGCACTCCTTGTCACCGTGGCTGCCTTCGACGCACTGGGCCTTCCCCGTGAGGGTATCATCGCTGTGACGATGCCTGGGCTGGGTACGAGCGACCACACGAAGAATAATGCCATTGAGCTGATGGCAGGGCTTGGCGTCACGTCACGCACCATCGATATCACCGAGGCTTGTATGCAGCACTTCGCTGCTATCGGGCACGATCCCGAGGTGCAGGACGTCGTCTTCGAGAATACGCAGGCTCGTGAGCGCACGCAGATCCTCATGGACCTGGCGAATAAGTACAACGCTCCCGTCATCGGTACGGGTGACCTCTCCGAGCTGGCTCTCGGCTGGTGTACCTTCAACGGCGACCACATGTCGATGTACTCGGTGAATGCAGGTATCCCCAAGACGGCTATCCAGATCATCGTCTCGCGTATGGCTGAGATCGGGAAGTTCGGTGCAGAGCTCTCGAAGGTCCTGCGCTCCGTCGTCGATACGCCTATCTCTCCCGAGCTGAAGCCTACGAATGCTAAGGGCGATATCGACCAGAAGACCGAGGATGTCGTCGGCCCCTATGAGCTGCATGACTTCTTCCTCTACAACTTCCTCGGCTACGGCTATCCACCTCAGAAGATCTTCTATATGGCGAAGGTGGCCTTCAAGGATAAGTACGATGCGAAGTCCATCAAGCGCTGGCTACGCGAGTTCTATCGCCGCTTCTTCGCCCAGCAGTACAAGCGCAACTGCCTGCCAGATGGGCCTAAGGTGACGGCTGTGAGCCTCTCGCCACGTGGCTACTGGCGTATGCCCAGTGACGTGTCTTCCAATGCTTGGCTCGCTGAGGTTGATGCTTTGTCCGAAGAGTAGTCAGAGGGCATTGTACATTGAATAGTATTTTTTTGTACGTTTGTAGCCAGTTCGAGTGTCTGATAAGTCGGCATGACGCTGGCGGGGCGCTCGACTAACCAACACACATAGTACGATTATGAAGAAAGTATTTGTTTCATTCGCAGTACTGGCACTGGCACTGGCCTCTTGCCAAGGTAACACGGAGGCATCGCAGAGCGATAGCCTGAATCAGGACTCTGTAGCTGCTGCAGTAGTAGACTCTACCGCTAACGTAGCTAACGAAGCTGCACTGGGTACCTACGAAGGTACGATCCCTGGTGCTGACGGCTCGGTGAAGACGACCATCGTCCTCAACGCAGACGGCACGTACAGCAAGCACGAAGAGTTCTCGAAGGCAGGCGCTGAGCCCATCGATGAGAACGGGACCTACAAGCTCGCTGCTGATGGTCTGCTGACGCTCATCACGCCTTCGTCCAACCTCGAGACCTACTACAAGGTAGGTGAAGGCAAGATCACGCTGCTCGACCAGACGACTAAGCAGCTCCCCGAAGGTGAGCTCGCTGCCCAGTACGACCTCGCAAAGAAGTAAGTCACCAACCGATACCCGCCCTCAGGCGGGAATAACCCTCAGGGGCTATGCCCTACAGCGTAAGCTGTGCAGGCGTAGCCCCTGCTGTTTTGGCCCTGTCGTGGTCGGTGATCTTGCTGGAGAAGCGGCTTGGCAGAGCGGAAGGATGCGAGTTTTTAAGAGTTTTTATACTTTTGCATCCGATAAGATTGTATTCATTCATCCTAAGAAGTATATGGCAAAGAGTAAGTTCCTCACCATCCTGGGTACCGTCGCTTCAGTGGCTGCTATCCTTATGTATGTCTCTTATATCAGCACGATCCAGGGCAACCTCAATGGTCAAAAGGGGGACTGGATCCAGCCTCTCGTCGCAGCGATCAACTGTACCCTCTGGGTCTTCTACGGCCTGCTCCAGCAGCCTAAGCGCGACTGGCCTATCGTGATCGCTAACGCTCCCGGTATTGTCTTCGGTCTGGCAGCTGCCATCACGGCACTGATGTAGTCCGACTCCCTTGGAGTAAAGACTCCCCGATATAGCCTTCGGCCCCGCCACATATCTACCGCTCTAAGGCGTAGTATGTGGCGGGGCCGAAGTGTATCTGTATAGGGCGGGATAGAGTGGGGGATATAGGTAGGTGTGGCGACCTATATTGGTCCGAGCAGTGACCTATATAGGTTGATTTGCCCGCTTCGTGTAGTCGCTCGGGAGCGTGCCGTATGACCTGGTACTGGAGACTATCGTAGAGCTTGCTTCATCCCCCTGCTTCCTTCAGCTCTCTGCCTGCTTTGCAACCATGCAAAAATGACTAACTTTGTCCTCTGATATGCATTTGTATCTCGCTACGAGATGCACTCCCCACATCACAGACAACAACTATTAAGTACAATGAATAAAGTAAGCTATGCCCTCGGGCTGAGCATCGGCCAGAACTTCCGTGCCTCTGGCTTCGATGAGATCAATCTGGAAGACTTCCTCGCTGGTGTACGTGACGTACTCGAAGGCGCTGAGCCTCAGATGACCTACGACGAAGCTAAGGTCGTCATCAACGACTACTTCCAGGAAGTACGTCGCAAGGCCGTCGAGCAGAACAAGGAAGCAGGCGAAGAATTCCTCAAGATCAACGGCCACAAGACGGGTGTCGTCACCCTGCCCAGCGGCCTGCAGTATGAGGTCATCAAGATGGGTGACGGTCCCAAGCCCGAGCTCACCGATACGGTCGAGTGCCACTATCACGGTACGCTGATCAATGGTCAGGTCTTCGATAGCTCGATGGATCGTGGCCAGACGGCTAAGTTCCCCCTGCAGGGCGTCATCAAGGGATGGACGGAGATCCTCCAGCTCATGCCCGTAGGCTCGAAGTGGAAGGTCACGATCCCCTCGGATCTTGCCTATGGCGACCGCGGTGCTGGTGAGATGATCCAGCCCGGTAGCACGCTCATCTTCATCATCGAGCTCATCGGTATCGTCGGTAAGTAAGGGATGAAGCAGCTTACCAAGCACCTTGCCCTGTCGGCAGGCTTTCTCGTAGCACTCGCCTCCTGCTCGCCCAAGCTGAGCAAGCAGAAGAGTGCTGCTCTCACTACCCGTCAGGATAGTGTCTCCTATGCCTTCGGCGTCCTCAATGGGCAGGCCTTCTCCGAAGTCCTCTCCCGTATGCCTGGCGACACGCTGAGCCGTCAGCAGATCCTCGCTGCCTTCGGTGACGTCCTCCTCGGGCGCTCTACGAAGGTCTCGGCATCCGTTGCTAAGGCGATCTTCGACGAGTATGCTGCAGATCTGCAGCAGGCTGAGACGCGTCGCACGGCAGCTTCGGCTGACTCCGTCCTCGCAGCCAACAAGGCTAAGGAGGGTGTGAAGGTCACCGAGAGCGGCTTGCAGTACCGCGTGCTCCGTGCCGCACAGGGCACTCGCCCCATGGCACAGGATACGGTCGTCGTCCACTACAAGGGGACGCTCCCCTCGGGGAAGGAGTTTGACAGCTCCTACAAGCGTGGTGAGCCCGCCGTCTTCCCCCTCTCGCAGGTCATCGCTGGCTGGACAGAAGGTATCTGTCTGATGACGAAGGGCTCGAAGTATGAGTTCCTCATCCCGGCCTCCCTCGCCTATGGCGATCGTGGTGTCAGCGGTGTCATCCCAGCTGGCTCGCCCCTCTTCTTCGAGGTCGAGCTGATCGACGTGCGTCCCTTCAAGGCTGCTTCCTCGAGCGAAGAGCACGTCTCAGAGGCTTCCTCCTCTACTACTCCCAAGGCTGCTAAGCCTCGCAAGGCAGTCAAACGTAAGAAGTAACAACAGAATATCAATCCAATGTCTATCAAAAGAAAAATGAAAAAGATCTCAATGCTCCTGGCTGCTTCGGCCATGGCTCTCGGTATCTTCTCTTGCTCTAAGAGTGGCTCTGCTGACCTTAAGGATGGTGCTGATAGCGTATCTTTCGCTGTCGGTTTCGGTAATGCTACCGAGCTCGTCAACGCTATCCAGGGCGCAAAGGCTCAGGGTGAAAACGTAGACTCTGCACTCTTCTTCAAGGGCTTCGAAGAAGGCTTCAACAGCGACACGACCAAGCTGTGGTACTACGTCGGTCAGATGCAGGGCGTCCAGGCTGCTATGCGCTTCAAGGACGACTCTACGCTGAAGAAGGCTGCCTTCATGGCTGGCTTCAAGAAGGCGCTCGGCCTCGACTCTGCTGCTCGTGCTAAGCAGGCTGACAGCCTCGGCGCTATCGCTCAGTCCTACTACGAAAAGAAGCAGGAAGTAGAGCGCGCTAAGTACGAAGCTGAAATGGAAAAGCAGATGGAAGAGCAGTACGGTGAGAACAAGAAGAAGGGTGCTGAATTCATCGCTAACTTCAAGAAGGAAGCTGGCGTGAAGACGACTGCTTCTGGTCTGGCTTACCAGGTCCTCAAGGAAGGTAACGGTGCTACGCCTAAGGCTACGGATATGGTCCAGGTGAACTATGTCGGTAAGCTCATCGATGGTACGGTCTTCGACGAATCAAAGGGTACGCCTGCTGAGTTCCGCGTTGACCAGGTCATCAAGGGTTGGACGGAAATGCTTCAGCTGATGAAGGTCGGTGAGAAGGTTAAGGTCGTCATCCCTCAGGAGCTGGCTTATGGTGCTCGCTTCGCTGGCGAAAAGATCCCTCCTTTCAGCACGCTGGTCTTCGAAATCGAGCTGCTGAAGGTCTCTGCTGCTAGCGCTGCACAGCCCGACTCTCTCTAAGCTATCGGCGCCTCCCCGCGCTAATCACTTATCTCCCCATGTGGCTGCACTCCTCGCTCGAGGTGTGCAGCCACATGGCTTTTTATACCCTCTCTAAAGGCTCCTATTATGCTGTTGAGATAGGAGTGGAGAGTAGGTAGAGCGACTCTATTGTGGTAGCATCTACGCCCCAAATGCTGGTATACGAAAGTGTGTATCTTTGCAGAGGTCGCTGAGATGTGCTACCAATCTCGTCTTACAAAAGGAGCGTGTCACGCTCCATCATTCACTTCCCCTTATCTCACACATAATTCGCACTATGTCTAATCTCGATACTTCTACGGAACAGCCTTCTTTCCCAACTGCAAATAAGCTGAAGTGGTGGAAACCGGTGGTGCTCATTCTTGGGGTAGCTCTCATCCTTCTGATGTTTATATTCTCCAATGAGCTTGAGTTCTACTGGTACCATTATAGAGCAAATCGGGGGGATGCTGAAGCGCAGTTTAATTTAGCTCTTTGCTATGATGAGGGTAAGGGCGTTGCTATAGACCAAGCAGAAGCTGTCCGTTGGTATCGTCGGGCAGCTGATCAGGGAGATGCCTACGCGCAGCATAATTTGGGCGTTTGCTATTCTCAAGGGACGGGTGTCCCTCAGGATTATGCAGAGGCTGTCCGATGGTTTCGTCTGGCTGCCGATCAAGGAAGTGCTATAGCTCAGAATGCTTTAGGTGTTTGCTATGAAGAGGGGGCTGGTGTCCCTCAGGACTATGTAGAGGCCGTCCGCTGGTATCGTCTGGCTGCCAATCAGGGATATGCTGCGGCGCAGAATAATTTGGGCAGTTGCTATGATGCTGGCACAGGTGTTCCTCAGGACTATGCAGCAGCAGCTCGCTGGTATCGTCTGGCAGCTGATCAGGGACTGTCCTCTGGGCAGTATAATTTAGGCCTTTGCTATGAGTTGGGTCGGGGTGTTCCTCAGGACTATGCAGAAGCCGTCCGCTGGTATCGTCTGGCTGCCGATCAAGAAAATGCCGATGCTCAGAATAATTTAGGTACTTGCTATGAAGCAGGGGTGGGCGTTCCATTGGACTATAAAGAAGCCGTCCGTTGGTATTGTCTGGCCGCCGATCAAGAGAGCGCTGAAGCTCAGAATAATTTAGGCACTTGCTATGCCTCTGGTAAGGGTGTCCCTCAGGACTATGCAGAGGCCGTCCGCAGGTATCGTCTGGCTGCCGATCAGGGACATCCCTTCGCTCAGTATAATTTAGGTGTTTGCTATGACTCGGGTAAGGGTGTACCTCAGGACTATGCCGAAGCTGTCCGCTGGTATCGTTTGGCTGCCGATCAGGGGGAGGCTGCTGCTCAGAATAATTTAGGCACGTGCTATGGCTCGGGTCGGGGTGTCCCTCAGGACTATGTAGAAGCCGTCCACTGGTATCGTCTGGCTGCTGATCAAGGTGATGTTGATGCACAATTCAACTTGGGGTACTTTATGTATAAAGGACTTGGTGTGAAGCCCGATCACAAGGAAGCTCTCGTTTGGCTGAGGAAGGCAAGTGCCCAAGGAAGTGAGGAGGCGAAGACGTTCCTGAGTGAGATTGGAGAATGATGAGATAGCGGTTCTTTCTACTCCCTCCCAGATGTGATTGTATCCTTTCGCAGGTTGATATTGATTTGCCATTAGTATTGCTCACTGGCCATCATTATCGCACTACTGCAAAGTAGCACCTGAAGCAGGGGGCGCGCGTGGAGAAAATGGAGATAAAAACCAGCTGAAAGGATGCTGTCGTGCAACGGTATTTTTTACGTTGTTTTGGTTATTAAGAAAAATGTAGTACCTTTGCAGTGCAAAAAGATAGCGCGGAGTGGAGCAGTGGTAGCTCGTTGGGCTCATAACCCAAAGGTCGTAGGTTCGAATCCTGCCTCCGCAACAAAGATGATCAGCCCGAGCTGATACCAGAGCCTCCCCTGAATCCCAGTGGAGGCTCTTCTTATTCATACTACACTTACTATTTTCTTCACCTCTCACGGTAATTATGCCCCAATCGAAACCTTGTCCTCTGCGTGAGGATGTCGACAAGGAGCGTCTCTTGGACTTCTTATTGCGCTACGCCACGACGCAGACAAGTGTCGGCGTGCAGACCAATCGTATCGTAGTCAATACGACGCGTATCGCCCATGCCTATGGCTACGAGCCGACGATCATGACCTTCCAGCGCAACATGACGATGACACTTACTCCTGTCTTAGGCGATGGTCGTCACTCCTATCGTCCGCTGGATGCGCATCCTGTATCTGGGATGCTGCAGCATAGACATGGCCCCCTGAACTTCTTCTTCAATGCAGAGCTGAGTCGTCTATCTTGGTACACCTACGATAATCACCCAAGTCTCGACGAGCTCGAAGAGCGCTTCCAAAAGATCCTCGATACACCTCCGATGAATCGCTGGCTTGTACTCTATCTGATCAGCCAGGCGAACATGGCCTTCTGCCTGCTCTTCGGTGGCGATCTGATGTCGGGGCTCTTCGTCTTCCTCGGTACCTTCTGCGGCTTCCTCCTGCGTCAGGAGCTGAATCGCCGTCACGTCTATCACTATCTGACGGTAGTCCTCTCGGCCTTCGTCGCATCCTTCGTCGTCGGTCTCGGTGCGAAGTTCGGCTGCGAAGAGTTTCCCAAGATTGCCCTTAGCGCCAGTGTGCTCTACCTCATCCCTGGCGTCCCCTTCATCAATGGTATGATGGATGTCCTCGATGGCTATATCCTCAACGGGATCTCACGCCTCTTGACGGCGGTGATGATCGTCGTGAGCATCACCGTAGGCCTCTCTGTCACGCTGATGTCCCTTGGCCTCTCGCTCCTCTAACCCCTCATCACCATCGCAATCGTATAGGACTACGCTACTATGGACTTCCTCCTTATCTTTGAGAAAGGCTTCTTTGCTGCCATCGCTGCCTTGGGCTTCGCCGCCGTTGGCAATCCGTCTAAGGCCGCCTTCCGATATGTCCCGATCATCGCTTTCTGTGGGAATGCCCTGCGCTTCTCGCTGATGACCTACGCGGGTATGAATATCGCTATCGCGACTTTCTTCGCAGCGGTCTTTGCTGGCTTCATCGCTGTGGGCTTTGCCTATCATGCGCGCTACCCGATCGAAGTCTTTGCCTTCCCCGCCCTTCTGCCTATGATCCCAGGGCAGTTCGCCTACCGCTCTATCTTGGGTACGATTCGCTTCATGGAGTCGACGCAGGAGGTAGCGCAGGAGCAGTATCTGCCGGGCATCATCTCAAATACGATCACGGCACTGCTGACGATGTTCGCCCTCGGTGTGGGCGTCGCCATCCCGCTATTCATGTGCTACAAGGCCTCCTTCCGCATGACGCGCGGCGAGGCGAAGTAGTGAGAAGGCACGGCTTCTCCGAAGGCCTTCTTCACTCACCTATATAAGTACAGCGAGAAAGGTATATACCTCGCAGCGAAAAGGTATATACCTTTTGGTCGGAAGGTATATACCTTTTTATCGAAGGGTATATACCCTTCTGCCGGAAGTAATATCACCTCGGATCAGAAGTCATATAGCTTCCGAGGAAAAGTAATATAACTTTTGCCGAAAAGTAATATTACTTTTGAGTGAAAGTAATATAACATTCGGCTGAAAGTAATATAACATTTGGGACCATCGTCAGGAAGCACACCACAAGGCATGCTGAAGCGGTGGTCCCAAGCTATTCAATGTATATGGATTTATTGCACTTTACCCCCATCACAGCGGCTTCGCGAGCGGAGGTTACTGCCTACACGCTCGCGAGCGAATCACGTATATGCGATCTGGCCTTCGCCAACCTCTTCGGCTGGGCTGTGAAGTATGAGACGAGCTACGCCATAGCTGACGACACGCTCTTCATTCGCTTCGCCTCGCCCACACGTCCGCATCCAGCATACCTTATCCCTATTCGTCGGGGTGGGGGCTGTGTCATCGACTCGCTGGAGCGGCTACGTCATGAGGCCGATGCAGGTGGCTATCCGCTCGTCGTGATGGGGATCACGCCACATTGTCGGGAGCATCTCGAGGAGCTTTGCCCTGGCGCCTTCACCTTCCTCGAAGACGAAGGAGCGGCGGACTACATCTACCTGAGAGAGCGTCTGGTCAGTCTCTCGGGGAAAGCCCTACAGTCGAAGCGCAATCACGTCAATAAGTTCGAGAAGCTCTACCCTGATTTCAGCTACGAACCCATCACGGGAGCCAACGCGCTGGAGTGCCTTGAGGTCGAGAAAGCGTGGCTGCAGCAGCACGGCAGCGAAGACCAAGGCGAGGACAAGGAGCAGGAGGTCATCCTGCGTCTCCTCTCTTCCTTCGACGAACTGCAGCTCTCGGGCGGCATCCTGCGTGTCGGCGGGCAGATCGTCGCCTTCACTATCGGTTCGCCCATCAATGAGACGACCTTCGGTGTGCACATCGAGAAGGCCAATCGTGACTATGACGGCGCCTTCACGGTGATCAATAAGCTCTTCGCCTCGACGATCCCCGAGCGCTACACCTATGTGAATCGCGAGGAGGACTTAGGTATCGAGGGGCTCCGCAAGGCCAAGCTCTCCTACAAGCCTGATATCATCCTGCAGAAGATCGCTGCAGTCCTGCGCCATGAATGCCCCACTGAGCCCTAAGGTACGGGATGCCTATCGCCTTTGGCAGCTTTGCTTCGGGGATACGGATGCCTTCCTCTCAACGTACTTTAGTGAGGTTTACCGTGACGACAGCACGCTCATCGGCTATACCGAGGGCGTAGCGACGACGCATCTGCAGTATCTCCCCGTAGAGCTTTCTTCGGGGGATGAGCGCCTACCCGTGAGCTATGTCGTGGCGGTATGTACGCATCCCGACTACGCTGGACGTGGCTTGATGAAGGAAGAGCTGAAGAAGGCTCTCCGTCTCTCGCAAGAGCGTGGCGATGTCGCTTCACTTCTCTTGCCTGCTGAGGATTGGCTCTTCGATTACTACACGAGGGCGGTGGGCTATGCTCCCATTCCTGTTGCTGTGACGACAACCTCCCTCGAAGCTGTGCTCTCTGAGTCTGATCCCGAATGTGAGGGGGCGACGCTCGTCGAATACCTCACAGCTGTGGAGCGCAAAAGCAAGGCGCCACAGCTCCTGCATACTCCTGCGCTCTGGCGTGTAGTGACCGAAGACTATCCGACCAGTGAGGGCTATGTGCTTCGTGAGCATCGTACGACGGAGGGTAAGATCAATGGCGCACTCTTCTACGTAGAGCGGGAGGATGAAGTCATTGTACAAGCTATCTACGGAAGCTCTGCGGTGCGAGAAGTCTTGCTTCAAGAGCTATCCCATTCGGCGAAGAAGGTGAGCTATTATCTTCGTCCCGAGGGAGGACGAGGGGTAGGAGAGGAGCGACGGGGAATGATTCGCCTCCTCGATCCACTTCGCTTCCTGCAGCATTTCGCTACGCTTCACCCCGACCTTAGAGGTGCTTGGGTTTATAGCGACGAGCTCTTCCCTGCGCTCGATGGGCTATATACAGTCGAGGGTGGGGCAGTGCATCGCACGACTTACCCTACTTCGGACGCCTATCCTAAGTGTCGCACGACGGCGGAGCTTCTCGCTCAGCTTGGGAAGTCCCTTGGCGAGGAGCTGAGCTATTCGCTGCGCCTCTTCTTCGAGGCGGTATAATTCGGCTATAAAAGAGATAAGGGCTGTACCACCCAGCAGGTGGTACAGCCCTTATGCTATTTCCGGCTATCGGATATGGAGCTTAGAGCAGCCCTTCGATAGACTTCTTCAGAGTGTCCTTGCTCTGAGCGCCGACCTTCTTCTCTACGACTTCACCGCCCTTGACGAAGATGATCGTAGGGATGTTGCGTACACCGAAGCGGCTGGGAAGTTCGGGATCCTGGTCGACGTCGCACTTACCGATGACGACCTTGCCTTCGTATTCCTTTGCGAGCTCTTCGATGATGGGAGCCACCATCTGGCAGGGGCCGCACCAAGTGGCACCGAAGTCGAGGACTACGGGCTGGTCGCCGGCGATAAGCGTGTCGAAGTTCTGGCTGTTGATTTCTAATGCCATGATTGTTTCCTTTCTTATAGGTGAGACTAATATTATTACTTGCTACTTAGCTGTCATCTCGATGCCGTACTGACGGCAGAAGTCGAGGAGGATAGGTGTCGGAGCTACCATACCTTGGTCATAGGTGAGCTCGACATCATTGCGCCCTGTACCATCCGAGAGTCTTATTGATAACATTGCAGATCCGCTATTGTTCGATATGATCTCTCCGAGCTCGCTGATGATGCTCTGATTGACGATGCGTACATCGATATTCAGGTGGATGCTGGAGATGATTCGGTCGATGACATCACTCAGCAGGCTCACGCGCTGGATATTCAGCTCCAGCTCTTCGCCGTAGCGGCGCTTCTGGATGACGCCTTCGACGAAGACGAAGAGTCCCTTTTGGCAGTACTGCGAGTAGCTCACATAGTTCCCACTAAATAACGGAATCGTACACGAGCCTTGTGTATCCTCGATCGTGATGCGGGCATAGGGGTCGCCGCGCTTGGTCGTGCCGATAAAGACGTTCGACACCATACCTCCGAAGGAGACTTGACGGCCCTCGCCGAGAGCCTCTGGGTCATTCATCATCTGCGCATTGACGGGGCAGTAGCACTCGAGGAGTACGCGGTAGGGGTCAAGCGGATTACCTGAGAGGTAGAGCCCGACGAGCTCACGCTCCTTATTGAGACGCTCCATATCTGAGAGCTCGACGAAGTGCGTCGGAGGCGTGGGGCGGGGGATCTGCAGGGCTTCGTCATCGCCTCCGAAGAGGGAAGACTCATTGAGGCTCTGCTCTGCCTGGCTGACCTGACCGAAGCGCACGAGGGCAGAGAGGAAGGAATCATCATTCCCCGTCTCCATCGGAGCGCTGTAGATCTCACGCTGCAGGCCGAAGCTATCGAAGGCACCGGAGAAGATCAAGCTCTCGAGCGTCTTCTTATTGACGATGCTCATGGGCACGCGCTCGAAGAAGTCATAGACATTCTCGAAGGCGCCATTCTCCTCGCGCTCACGGATGATCATCTCGACTGCTGAGCTACCTACGCCCTTGATGGCATTGAGCCCGAAGCGGATGTTGCCGTCTTGGTTCACGGAGAACTTGAAGTCGGATTCATTGATATCTGGCGTGAGTACGCGGATGCCCATGGTACGGCACTCGTCCATGAGCTTGATGATTTCGGAGATGTTATTGAGGTTACGGCTCAGCGCACCAGCCATGTACTCTGCGGGGTAGTTCGCCTTGAGGTACGCCGTCTGATAGGCGACCCAGCTGTAGCAGGTAGCATGGCTCTTGTTGAAGGCGTAGCTGGCGAACTTCGCCCAGTCGGCCCAGATCTTCTCCAGCGTGTCCTCCTTGTAGCCCTTCTTCGCTCCGCCAGCGAGGAACTTCACCTTCAGCTCGGCCATCTTGTCGGCGAGCTTCTTACCCATCGCCTTACGCAAGCCGTCGGACTCCCCACGCGTGAAGTCGGCGATCTCACGGGAGAGTAGCATCACCTGCTCCTGATAGACGGTGATACCATAGGTCTCCTTGAGGTATCGCTCCATGCAGGGCAGGTCGTAAGTGATGGGCTTACGGCCGTGCTTACGGTCGATGAAGTCGGGGATATAGTCCATAGGCCCTGGTCGATAGAGGGCGTTCATCGCGATGAGGTCCTCGAAGGTCGAGGGCTTCAGCTCGCGCAGGTACTTCTGCATCCCAGCGGATTCGAACTGGAAGGTCCCGACGGTCTTCCCCTCGGTGTAGAGCTCGTAGGTCTTGGCGTCATCGATGGGGATCTTGTCGATGTCGAGGTCAATGCCACGGCTCTTCTTGATGTTCTGCAGGGCTTCCTTGATGACCGAGAGGGTCTTGAGCCCGAGGAAGTCCATCTTGATGAGCCCTGTGGACTCGATGACGGAGCCTTCGTACTGTGTGACGAGCATATTCTCGCCCGTAGTCTTGTCCTCGGCGGTGCTGAGAGGGACGACGTCACTGATATCCATCTTCCCTATGATGATACCGCAGGCATGTACGCCCGTACTGCGGATATTGCCCTCGAGCATCTGAGCGTACTTCAGCGTATCGTGGAGTAGGGGGTCAGGGCTAAGGGAAGCCTGCTTCAATTCGGGGACGTATTCGAGAGAAGCGCCGATGGTGACGTTCTTCACGTTGGGGATCTTGTCGGGGATGAGCTTCGTGAGGCGGTCACTCTCCGAGAGAGGGAGGCGCTGCACACGTGCGACGTCCTTGATGGCGCTCTTGGCGGCCATCGTGCCATAGGTGACGATATGGGCTACACGCTCGTAGCCGTACTTCTCCGTGACCCAGTGGAGCACATCTGCACGCCCGTCATCGTCGAAGTCCACGTCGATATCAGGCATGGAGATACGGTCGGGGTTGAGGAAGCGCTCGAAGAGGAGGTCATAGCGGATGGGGTCGATGTCGGTGATGCCTAGGCAGTAGGCTACGGCTGATCCTGCGGCCGATCCACGCCCAGGGCCTACAAAGACGCCCATGTCACGGGCGGCAGCAATGAAGTCCTGCACGATGAGGAAGTAGCCAGGGAAGCCCATGCCGGAGATGACGCCCAGCTCGAAGTCGATACGCTCACGTACCTCTTCGGTGATTCCCTCTTCGCCGTACTTGCGGCGGGCACCTTCGTAGGTCAGATGACAGAGGTATTCGTCGGCATTGGCGAACTGCTCGGGGATGGGGAAGTCCGGCATGAGCGGATCATTCTCGATGCTGTAGAGCTCGACCTTGTCGCAGATCTCCTGCGTGGTGGCGAGCACCTCGGGTAGGTCGGCGAAGAGCTCGTTCATCTCTGCCGTCGTCTTCAGCCACTCCTGCTTGCTGTAGCGCATGCGTCGGGGGTCGTTGAGGTCCTTACCCGTGCTGAGACAGATGAGACGGTCGTGGGCCTCGGCATCCTCTTCGTTGAGGAAGTGGACGTCGTTGGTAGCGATGACCTTCACACCATGCTTCTTACCCAGCTCAAGGAGGACGGCATTGACCTGCTGCTGCTTCTCGTAGGTCTCTTGGTTGCCGAGCGGGTTGTCGGTCTTGTGACGCTGTAGCTCAAGGTAGAAGTCATCACCGAAGATCCCCTTGAACCACTCGATGCTCTTCTCCGCCTCGTCGATATTGCCATACATGATGTGCTGGGGGATCTCTCCACCGAGGCAGGCCGAGGAGGCGATGATGCCCTCATGGTGCGCCTCCAGCAGCTCCTTGTCGATACGTGGGCGGTAGTAGTAGCCGTCGATCCATGAGCGCGAGACCATCTTGATGAGGTTCTTGTAGCCCGTGAGGTCCTTCGCTAAGAGGACTAAGTGCCAGCCACTATTGTCCACGGATTGGTTGGGGCGATAGGGGTTGGGGACGTTGGCGTCCTTCTTGAAGCGCGAGCGACGGGCGCAATAGACTTCGCAGCCGAGGATGGGCTTGAAGAGAGGCTTGGCTTCGGCCGCCTGTAGCTGCTCCCGCAGCTCGCTCAGCTTGGCTTCGTCCTCTGCACTACGCTCCTCCTGCTCCTCGAGGGCCTTGATCTGCTTCTTGAGATCCTTGCGCTCGCGAAGTAGGGGGCCGTTCTTCTTATTGACGTAGTCGAAGAACTCCTTGATGCCGAACATAGCTCCGTGGTCCGTGAGGGCAATGCCAGGCATGCCGTCGGCCATAGCTTTGTCGACAAGGCCTTTGATCGAGGCCTGGCCGTCAAGGAGGGAGAACTGTGAGTGTACGTGGAGGTGTACGAAAGGCTGCATGATGACTGAAAATGAATGGATTGCGAGGGCGGCTTCCTCTGCAGTGTGGTGCAAAGTTACCGCAAATAGCTCAAAATACTGTGCCTCGAGAGGAGAAAAATCTCCCTCCCGAGAGCTCGATCATTGTAGTGCTTTGAGGGCTAAATCAATACGCGGAAAACTTACGCTTCGCGGAAGAAAAACTCGTTTCTCCATGACTAAAAGCCATCATCCCGTAGTCCTAAACTTCCGACCACGCCCGTAGTCCTAAAATCTACGTGCGTAGACTTTAGGCTTTACGTGCGTAGTCCTTACGTCCACGTACGTAGACGAAGGTATAGCTGTATGACTTCGGAGAAATAGCACCCTAAGCACGAGCGAATAATACCGGTGGTCGGCGATTATTGGTGAATAGCGTGCACGAAACAGGTGTGGTGGTCTATCGTGCAGGAGCGCTCAGGCTGTAGAAGCCCCTCTACGAAGTGCATCGCGACTGAAACGGGAGGGTGACGATAAAAGAAGTAGGTCACTCACATGATACTCGGTGAGTATCGGTGAGTGACCTACGCTTGGGGGAGCCACGAGCAGATTAAGTGAAAACTCCGAAAAACAGGATTTGAGATCCCCGCCCCCTTTGTAATCTACTCTGCTCGCCATAGGCGAGGAGACCCGAAGGCCTCGGTAGCCCGCCATTGGAGGAGAGGGTTGCCTCGGTTTTCAACTTAGTACGATGAGTTTCCCAATCGACAACGTGGCTCTTTTCTTTTGTTCTACTACAAAGATAAGCATTTGTTCGGATCTCGTCAATACGGTAGATCCATGCGCTCTTTGCTTATAGCGAGGGGAGGAGACGGCCGAGGTGGATGCCGTTCGAGCCCTTGACGAGGATGAGGCTGTCCGTGATGGGCGTTGCCTCGATGCGTGCGATGAGCTCCTCGACCGAGGGGAGGACGTGATCCGATGCTCCGAGCTCCTCTACCCAATGCGGACCGCAGAGGTAGATCGTCAGTGGCGAGGCCGTGTGTGCCTTGAGGCGGGTATACAGCTCCTGATGGGCTTCGTGGCTCGATTCGCCCAGCTCGTTCATGTCGCCGAGGATGACGGTGCGCGGGCGATCCAGTGGCTCGATGTGGAGGAAGTTGTCCAGCGCCGTGTGCATGCTCGAGGGGTTGGCATTATAGGCATCCGCGATGATCTGGTTGCCACGAGCGGAGGTGATGAGCTGGGAGCGGCTGTTGCTGGGAGCGTAGCTGGTGAGGGCTTCGTCGATGTGCTCGGGAGCTACGTCGAAGTAAAGTCCGATGGTGATCGCAGCGAGAGCGTTGGCGAGGTTGTAGTCCCCGACGAGGTGGGTCTGTACGCTACGCTGCTCGATGCCGAGAGTGGGGCAGGCCCAGGAGAAGTGAAGGAAGAGCTGATCGCCCGTGCTGGGGGTGGCTTGCCCGACGATACGCGCCTCGGGATCGGTGCCGTAGTCGATACGGTCGATACCTTCGCTCATCTCCTCGAGCGTCTTGTCTTCGGCACGGAAGAAGACGATACCCTTGTGGGCGCGGAGGCTATCATAGAGCTCGCCCTTAGTGCGGCGTACCCCTTCGATGGAGCCGAAGCCCTCGAGGTGCGCCCGACCGATGTTGGTGATGAGCCCGTAGTTGGGCTCGGCGATGGCGCATAGCTCGGCGATGTCCCCAGGCTTGCTGGCGCCCATCTCGATGAGAGCAAGCTGATGCTCTGGGGTGAGGCGTAGGAGGGTCAGGGGGACACCGATATGATTATTGAGGTTGCCCTCGGTATAGAGGAGGCGGTAGGTCGTCGAGAGGACGGCTGCCGTCAGCTCCTTCGTCGTCGTCTTACCATTCGTCCCAGTGATCGCGATGACGGGGGTACCCAGCTGCTGACGATGGTGGCAGGCGAGCAGCTGTAGGGCCTTCAGGCTGTCCTCGACGAGGATCGTGCGCTCGTCGATCTGTGCGTTGGGGTCGTCGATGATAGCATAGGCAGCGCCAGCCTCCAGTGCGGCACGGGCATACTGATTGCCGTCGAAGCGTGCTCCGCGCAGGGCGAAGAAGATGCAGCCCTCGGGTAGCTGGCGGGTATCGGTGCTCACCACGGGATGGGCGAGGTAGATGGAGTAGAGGTCTTCTATCGTGATCATGAGTCGGGTCATAAGGGAGTAGGGGAGTGGGAAGCGCCCTACGGTGACACTACTATTATATATGGTGTCACAAAGGTACTACATAGCCTCAATACCGCGTAGATAGGCTGGGATTCATCTCGGGGACTGCCGTGAAGAGTAGCTACCTCCGTCCTTTCCCTACCTATATTATTAGGTGTATGGCATGTTATTGTATAAGGGTATGGTATGCTATTATATAGGTGTATGGTATGATTGGCCCACCTTCGCAGCTCGCCCTTCCCTTGCCCCTTCTTTCTGACTAGCGGAGGAGGGCGCGCAAACCACTACACTTCCTTAAATTTTTTATTAAGTGGAGGATTGAAAAGCCTTATACTCTGCATGTTATTTATCTCTATCTTTGTCCCCCAGATTGTAACGGAAGGTACATGGACAAGCATTCGGGCGTGATGCCCCTTTTACTCTCAAATGACTCTACACGAGTGTGTCGCATGGCTTGCGATATGCGCGAGTGGTCGGTGGCTATGCCCCTCATTGAGGAGATGGCGACACAGATGGACAGCTCCATTTGGTCGACGCGTCAGACCTATACCTCCTACCGATATAATAATAGAGCCCAGAAGATGCTCGGCTATGGCCGTCAGCTCTTTGGGGCTTTTCTTTTGTGTGCCCCTCAGCTCCGTGCTCCACGAGCATAGATGAGGGACACCTGTGTGCTGATTATTTTTTAATGTTTCAGATATGAAGAAAGTACTATCTATCCTCATGATCCTCTTCCTTACGGTCGCTACCGCGATGGCGCAGGGTAAGAGCATCAGCGGGGTCGTCCTCGACGCCGCTAATCATGAGCCTGTGATCGGGGCTTCTGTCCTGGTCAAGGGCGTACAAGGCCAAGGTGCTTCCACGGACATCAACGGGAAGTTCAGCCTGAAGAACGTGAAGGCAGGTGCGGTCCTCGTAGTATCGTCCATCGGCTACAAGAAGATCGAGGTCCCTGTCGGTAACCAGACTGAGCTCAAGATCGAGCTCCCCAGTGAAGACAATCAGGTGGAAGCCGTTGTCGTCACCGCTCTCGGTATCAAGCGCTCGCAGAAGGCCCTGAGCTATAATGTCCAGGAGGTCAAGAGCGACGCTCTTACGACGGTGAAGGATGCCAACTTCATGAATAGCCTCAACGGTAAGGTCGCTGGTGTAAACATCAACGCCTCTTCCTCGGGTCTCGGTGGTGCTACGCGTGTCGTCATGCGTGGTCCTAAGTCGATGAACCAGAGCAACCAGGCTCTCTACGTCATCGACGGGATACCCATCATCAACACTAACGGTGGTGAGACGAACGGTCGCTACTCTTCGCAGCCTAAGGGTGAAGGTATCTCTGACATCAACCCTGACGATATCGAGTCGATCAGCGTCCTCAGTGGTCCTGCTGCTGCTGCACTCTATGGTGCAAGCGCTGCTCAGGGGGTCATCATGATCACCACGAAGAAGGGTAAGGATGGTCGCGTGCAGGTCATGCTCTCCAACAGCACCTCCTTCTCTCGTCCCTTCGTCATGCCTCGCTTCCAGAACGAATTCATCAGCGCTCCTGGTGACGTGAAGAGCTGGGGTGCACAGACGGCTTCTCCCTATGGGAAGTTCGATCCCGCTGACTTCTTCAACACGGGTTCTAACATCCAGAACACGGCTTCGCTGACTATCGGTAACGCGAAGAATCAGACGTATCTCTCTCTCGGCTCGACTAATGCTGCTGGTATCATCCCTAACAGCAAGTACGACCGCTACAACTTCAACTTCCGCAACACGACGAAGTTCCTCGAAGATAAGCTGACGCTTGACTTCGGCTTCAACTACATCCGTCAGGGCGACCAGAACCTCATCGCTCAGGGTGAATACCTCAACCCCATCGTACCTCTGTATCTCTTCCCCCGCGGTGAGAACTTCGATGGTGTACGTACCTATGAGGTCTACGACCCTATCCGTAAGATCTACGTCCAGAACTGGAACTACGGTGATGCTTACTCACAGCAGAACCCCTACTGGGTCGCTAACCGCATGCTCACCACGGGCAGCAAGGATCGCTACATGATCAACGGCTCGCTCAAGTGGAAGATCAACGAATGGATCGACATCACGGGTCGTGCTCGTGCTGACGTCATCAACAGCTTCGACGAAAGCAAGCGCTACGCTTCTACGGCTACCCTCTTCACGGGGTCACAGTATGGCTACTACTCTTACAGCAAGGGTAACAACACCTCACTCTATGGTGACGTGATGGCCAACATCAACAAGCGTATTGACGACTTCTCTATCGCTGCTAACGTCGGGGTATCTACCAACCGCTCTTACAACGACGCTCGCGGCTTCCGCGGCGGTCTCCGCTCTATCTCTAACGTCTTCGATCCTAACCAGATCGACTACGGTCAGCCTACTGCAGGTAATGCTCCTGTATACACTAATAGCTCGCACATCACGAACTCTGCTTTTGCAAGCGTAGAAACGGGCTGGAAGAATATGGTCTTCCTCACGCTTACGGGTCGTGAAGACTGGGACTCTGCTCTGGCTCACACCACGGCTAACCCCTTCTTCTATCCCTCTGTAGGTCTCTCTGGTGTCATCTCGCAGATGGCCAAGATGCCTAAGTGGGTCAACTACCTCAAGACGCGCATCTCTTGGGCTAAGGTAGGTTCGCCTATCCCTGCTCAGATCTCTTCTCCCTACCGCTATACCTACGACCCCGCATCGCAGAGCTACGCTACGGTCACGTATAAGTTCCCCGAAGACTTCAAGCCTGAGCTGACCTATTCATGGGAAGCTGGGGTAACGGGTAAGTTCTTCCGCAACCGCCTGAGCCTCGAGGCCACCATCTACCAGTCCAATACGAAGAATCAGACCTTCCGTATGCCTCTCTCCTCTGCCTCCAACGGCTTTAATGAGGAGTACATCCAGGCTGGTAATGTTCGCAACCGCGGTATCGAGCTCTCACTCGGCTGGACGAGCCAGTTCGGCGAGCTGGAGTGGACCACGACGGGTACCTTCAGCGCTAACCAGAACCGCATCATCGAGCTGATCCCTGGTCGCAAGGATCCTATCTCTAAGGGTGGTCTGAAGGGCGCTGACGTCTACCTTCGCGAAGGTGGTACGATGGGTGACATCTACATCAACACCGGTATCAAGCGCACTCCCGAGGGGTATCCTGTCCTCTCTACTGATGGCAAGATCATCCCCGAGACGCTCGACAATCCCATCTATAAGGGCTCTGTACTGCCTGATGCTAACCTCGGCTGGAGCAATGAATTCAACTGGAAGGGGCTGAATGTGGGCTTCATGTTCTCCGCTCGTCTCGGTGGTATCGTCCTCTCTCAGACGCAGGCTATCCTCGATGAGTACGGCGTCTCTCAGGCTTCTGCTGATGCTCGTAAGGCTGGTGGTATCGCTGTAGGTAACGGCCGCATCGATGCTCAGGGCTACTACTCTGTAGTCGGTGGTGCAAGCCCCGTCTGGTCAGAGTACATCTATGATGGTACGAACGTCCGCCTCCAGGAAGCTCACGTCTCCTACCTCATTCCTAAGAAGCTCCTCGGCGATAAGGTCCGCCTCTCGCTCGGTCTGACGGCACGTAACCTGCTGATGATCTACAACAAGGCTCCATTCGACCCCGAGCTCACCGCTTCTACTGGTACCTACTACCAGGGCTTCGACTACTTCATGCAGCCCAGCCTGCGTAACCTCGGCTTCACGGTGAAGCTCCAGTTCTAAGCGTATTCTTAGAGACGTTTATTAAGAATGTATCTTATGAAGAAGAATCATATCGCCAAGGGGCTCGGCATCGCTGCCCTGTCACTCGCCTTGGCCTCCTGCACCAGTGGCTTTGAAGAAGCCAATCGCCCTGGCGGTAGCCAGAGCAAGGAGGTCCTGCAGCGTGATAACTACAATATCTCCTCCTTCCTCGTTCAGCTGCAGAACGTAGCTTTCCCCGAGCAGGAGAACGCGTACCAGTGTAACTTTGACCTCGTGGGTAACTACCTCGGCCGTTACTTCACCTACGCAAATAACGGCTGGAGCTCTAAGAACTTCGCCACCTTCAGCGCTCCAAGTGGCTGGCTCGGGTGGTCGAACTCTCAGATCCTCGTCCCTGCAAAGAGTGCGTTCGCTGAAATCGCAAGCCTCGCTGGTAAGGAAGACCTCAACTACAACTGGGCACTCATCATGCGTGCTCACGCCTTCCTTGCTCTGACCGACAAGTATGGTCCTATGCCTTTCGGCCTGGATGCGACTAACCTCGAAGGTTACAACTCTCAGGAAGCTATCTATAAGGCTCTCGTAGCTGACCTCGATGCTGCTGCAAGCAATATCAACGCCTTCGTCCTAGCTAACCCAGGTCGTACGGTCAATGAGGCTGCAGATAAGATCTACTCTGGGGACTTCTCTAAGTGGGTCAAGCTCGCTCACTCGCTCAAGCTTCGTATCGCTATCCGTATGCGCTATGCTGCTCCTGCTCTGGCTCAGCAGTACGCTACTGAGGCCGTGCAGGCTGGTGTTATCGAGTCTTCGGCTGACAACTGCGCTATCACCTATATCCCTCGTGGTCTTTACAAGACTTCGGTCGAGTGGGGTGACTCTCGTGCTTGCGCCGACATCGACTCCTACATGAACGGCTACGAAGACCCTCGCATCCCTGCTTACTTCGCGGCCCCTGCTAAGGCTGGTGACCGTAAGCTTATCGGATGTCTGGCTGGTGCTGACGTGAAGAATAAGAACACTGCTGACGAAATTTATTCGGCTGCTGCTGTCACGAAGAACTCCCCCAGCGTATGGCTCTCTGCTGCTGAAATGTGGTTCTGCCGTGCTGAAGGTGCGCTGGCCGGTTGGTCGGGCATGGGTGGCACTGCTAAGGATCTCTATGAGCGCGGTGTCAAGGAGTCCTTCACTCAGTGGAATGTCTCTGGTGCTGATGCCTACCTGCAGAGCAGCAAGACTCCTGCTGACTACAAGGATGCTGTCGGTGGCTATGGTAAGGACATGTCCGCTACCAGCACCATCACGCCTAAGTGGGATGACTCAGCTTCTGACGAAGCCAAGCTCGAGCGTCTGATCGTCCAGAAGTGGATCGCTCTCTTCCCCAATGGTCAGGAAGGCTGGTCGGAAATCCGCCGTACTGGCTATCCTAAGGTCTTCGCGCTCCCCGTCTCTACCAACGGCTACACCATCCACGTGGCTAACCGTATCCCCTACGACGTCAACGAGCGTACCCGTAACCAGGCTAACTACAACGCAGCTCTCGTCACCCTCGGTGGTGCTGACGACTACGCTACGAAGCTCTGGTGGCAGAAGAAGTAACTATAGCTAACGAATCAAAAAATGAAGATCAAGAATATCCTCGCGGTATCGGCTCTCGCTCTGACCACGCTGGCTTCGTGCAGCAAGTGGACGGATATGGAGATCCAGCATCCCGAAGACCTCACTCAGCCCAACCACTCAGAGGCCTACTACAAGGCTCTGCGCGACTACAAGAACTCTGATCACCAGATCGCATTCTCTTACTACAGCGCTTGGACGGGTGTTGGTACGAATATGCAGAGCTCACTGATGGGCCTGCCCGACTCTGTAGACCTCGTCTCTCTCTGGGGCGGGTGGAAGAATCCAACAGAAGCTCAGCTCAAGGACCTGCGTGATGCACAGCAGAAGAAGGGCCTGAAGGCAATGATTTGCTTCCTCGTCCTCGATATGGGCGGTGGTATCACGCCTGATCCTACGGATACAGAAAAGGCTGCACTTCAGAATGGTGAGACTTGGACTCACAAATACTGGGGCTGGAGCACGGAGCAGACGGCCGAAGGTAAGGCTGCTCGCCGTGCCGCTGTCGTCAAGTACGCTAATGCTATCTGCGACCTCATCGATAAGTATGGCTACGATGGCTTCGATATCGACGCTGAGCCTAACTATACTCACCCCTTTAGTACTCAGAAAGAGCTGTGGGAGCAGGATGTGGAGAATGGTGTGCCTACGCTCATGACCCTCTTCATCGAGACCCTTGGTAAGCGTATCGGCCCTATGGCGGAGACGGAGGCTGGTCGTAAGAAGATCCTTGCTGTCGACGGTGAGCCCGATGCTCTTCCCGCTTCGCACGCCAAGTACTTCAACTACTTCATCATCCAGGCCTACAACAACTCTGTTGGCTACAACAACAACCACTTCCAGGGTATGCTCAGAGCTTATAAGGACGTTCTCTCGGTCGAAGAGATCTGTAAGAAGAGCATCTTCGTTGTAGACTTCGAGTCAGGTGCTACCACCGGTGGTAAGGCTGGTCTGGGGCAGATCCTCAACTTCGCCCTGCAGAACCCCGTCATCGATGGTGTCACCTACCGTAAGGGTGGTGTCGGTGCCTTCCGTGTAGACCTTGAGTATGCCGTCACTACGCCTGACGTCGTGAATGGGATCGACATGAAGCCTGTCAAGGGCCTCTCTTATCCCTGGTGGCGTCGTGCTATCCAGCTTATGAACCCCCAGATCAAGTAGACGAATCCAATGAAGATCAATAAATATCTCCTCGGAGTCGTAGCTGCTGCTGCACTCCTCAGCTCCTGTAACGACAGAGAACTCAAGGAGCTCACGAACCAAGCTTACATCGCCCAGACGGGTACGCAGGCTGGTCGTATCGGGTCACTCCAGCTCGGAGACAGCGAAGTCTCTACGGATATCAATATCCGCATCTCTTCGCCCCAGAGCAAGGACCAGACCTATGCACTTGAGCTGAGTCAGGAAGCTCTCGATGAGTACAACAAGCTCAACGGGACGGCCTACACGATGCTCCCTGCAAGTCAGGTCGCTCTCTCTTCCTCTCAGGTTGTCGTCAAGGCTGGTGCTGTCTTCTCCGAAGCAGTGAAGGTAACTCTCCAGCCTCTGACGCAGGAGCAGATGAACCTCGGTAAGAAGTATGCTGTCGCCTTTAAGCTCAAGAGCGTAGATGCCTCTACTCCTATCCTTAATGGGGCTGACACCTACGTCTATGCTATCAAGACGATCACCTCGGCAAGTGCTCCTATCCTCGGTACGTACAAGGGGGTATACTATCGTGCTATCGCTCGTGGTATCCCCGCTACTGACCTCGAGCGCTTCACGGTTGAGATGCGTGTGAATATCAATGGCCTCGACATCAATAACCAGGCTATCTTCGGTGCTTGGGCTCCGGGCTCTGAGATCTACATGCGCTTCGGTGATGCTACGCCTCCATACAACTACCTGAACATCAAGTTCGGTGATGGTGGCCAGATCGACCGTACTTTCGAAGGTGCTAAGACGAATACGTGGTATCACGTTGCCCTCGTTTACGATGGCGCACAGGCTACGCTCTACGTCAATGGTAGCAAGGTCATCAGCACGGACAAGCCTGCTGGTCGTACCTTCAAGCTCAACGATGCTATCCACGTCGCTGGCTCGGGTGCTGCTTGGTTCCGAAATGCTTGTATCTTCAGCGAGCTTCGTATCTGGAATACGACTCGTACGCCTGAGCAGCTGAAGGATAACGAGTACACCGTTGATCCTTCGACCCCAGGTCTCCTCCACTACTGGAAGATGAACGAAGGTCATGGTGGCACGTTTGCTAACTCGATCGCCGGTGGCCCTGCACTCAACGTCTATGGCGCGGCATACGATGAGAACAACCCAGCAAGCAGCCAGATTCTGACGCCTACTTGGGTCTCTAACGTCCGCTCTGACGGTACCGGTACGGTCAAGGTGCCCTAATCGTAATATTGGTGGTACGACACGGCCCTCTCCTCGCTGGGAGGGGCGTGTACGACCCCTCTAATAGAAGTTTAATATGCAAAAGACTCTATCTATAGCTTGCGCAGCGCTCTTCCTTGGCCTCACGTCTTGTAGCAAGAGCTTTGATCTGGATACTCCTCTCTTTGATAAGACAGAGACACAGACTGCTGCATCCGTAGCGTATATCAAGACGGGTGAATTCGACCTCGCTAAGTCTATCAGCCCTCTTCAGGTCACGCACAATGCCTCGACCGTAACTGAGTTCACCGCTCAGGAGCGCTATGTCTACCTCTCCAAGCCCGTTGATCAGGATGTGACGGTGACTGTAGCTCTCGCTACGACGGAAGCTTCTATCGCTTCCTTCACCAGCTCCCTCTCGACCAACCCTGGCTATAAGGTCGCTCCCGAAGGCTATGCTAAGCTTTCGACCACGACCGTAACTATCCCTAAGGGGCAGACGAAGAGCTCTTCAGCTATCACTATCAGTGTGGGTGATAAGTATGCTGAGATCTCTGCGGCTGATGCTGCTACGGAGTACTATGTGATCCCTGTGCAGGTATCTGCTGTCTCAGGCCCATCCTCCGTCGGTGTTAGCCAGGACTATGGTACCTACTTCATCCCTGTCAGGAAGAGCTACCAAAACGTATCCTTCTATACGCATGACCCTCAGGGTACGGCACTGACCCCTGCAGTGATCAACTATGCAGTCTCTTCTGAGCTCGCTTGGGGATCGTTCGCCTATGATAAAAAATACCTCTATGATGGTGATCCCTCAGACGGTTGGTATGCTTCTACTTCGGACAGCGCGCCTTGGGTAACTGGTATCCTTGCCAGCGGTACGAAGAAGTTCAACTACATTCACTTCAAGGGTACTGATGACTCCATGAAGACCTTCTCTGAAGTCGAGATCTTCACGACGCAGGATGGTACGACTTGGACTTCTCAGGGTGTGCTTCCTACGAGCTACTTCAATAAGGAGGGTTCCGTTGTAGTTCGCTTCCTCAGCCCTATCGAAGCTAAGGGTATAAAGATCGCAGCTGTCACGCCTTCTGGTATCTCGGGATACTTTGGTATCGGTGAGCTGACCTTCTACGCAGAGAACTAAGCTTCTCCCTCCTACGAAAAAGACCTCAGGGGCTGTATCTCCATCGTGAGATACAGCCCCTGAGGCTTTTTATTCCCTTCGCAAAGGAGGGGACGTGTGTGCGAATTAGTCCTCTGCCTGCTTAGCTGCTGCGAGGGTATTCAGCATAAGGGAGATGATGGTCATCGGGCCGACGCCACCAGGGACAGGCGTAATGTAGGAGGCGAGGGGCGCTACTTCATCGAAGGCAACGTCACCGGTGAGCTTGAAGCCACTCTTACGCGAAGCATCGGGTACACGCGTCGTGCCTACGTCGACGATGACGGCACCAGGGCGCACCATATCGGCCTTGAGGAACTCAGGCACGCCGAGAGCTGCGACGATGATGTCTGCCTGCAGGCAGAGCTCCTTGATGTTGGGCGTACGGCTGTGGCAGACCGTGACGGTGCAGTCGCCAGGAGTACCCTTGTGCAGGAGGAGCTGTGCCATGGGCTTACCGACGATGTTGCTACGGCCAAGGACGACGCAGTGCTTACCGCGCGTCTCGATGTCGTAGCGGCGAAGGAGCTCAATGATCCCCTGAGGGGTCGCTGACACGAAGCAGGGAAGGCCGATGCTCATACGCCCTACATTGATGGGGTGGAAGCCGTCGACGTCCTTGCTGGGGTTGACAGCTTCGATGATGCGCTGCTCGTTGATGTGCTTCGGCAGGGGGAGCTGGACGATGAAGCCATGCACCTCGGGATCGTTATTCAGACGCTCGATCTCGCTGAGCAGACGCTCTTCTGTGACGTCATCCTCGAAGCGGATCAGTGAGGAGCGGAAGCCCACCTCGGCGCAGGTCTTGATCTTAGCTGCTACATAGGTCTCGCTGCCGCCGTCATGTCCGACGAGGATAGCTACCAAGTGGGGGGCTTTTTTGCCAGCTGCGACGCGGGCAGCTACTTCGGCTGCGATCTCCTGCTTGATCTGAGCGGAGGTCGCTTTACCATCGAGGAGCTTGTAGGTTTGTTCTTTCATTGGGGTAGTACGATGAATGAGTAGGGGCGGAGAGAGTCCGCTACGAGCCCTAAGGCTTATCAAAGATAGGCAAAGTTTAGCGCCTATGAGGTAGATCTACTTATGAAAAAGCAGCGCCCCACAGACCCGCGGAGAGACTGTGGGGCGCTGCTGCTTTATTGGGGTAGAAGGTCTGCTCTTAGCGCTCAATGCCGTCGCGACGAAGGAGGGCATCAATGGTGGCCTTCTTGCCACGGAAGCTCTGATAGAGCTCCTCGGCATCACGGCGGTCACCTTGACTCAGTACCTCACGGCGGAAGCGCTCAGCTGTAGCCGTAGAGAAGATCCCTTCCTCTTGGAAGGCGGCGAAGGCATCGGCATCCAGCACTTCGGCCCACTTGTAGCCGTAGTAGCCAGCTGCATAGCCCCCCGAGAAGATGTGCCCGAAGGAGGTGCTCATCTGGCAAGGTGCAGGCGTAGCGGGCAGGAGCTGGGCCTTCTGCCAAGCCGTATCTTCGAAGGTCTTCGTGTCAAGGCCCTCGGCAAGTGGCTCGGTGATCGTGTGCCAAGCCATATCGAGGTAGCCGAAGCTCAGCTGACGACAGGCAGCGTAGCCAGCGAGGAAGTGGCGGGCACGCTCCATACGCTCCATAAGGACCTCGGGCAGTGCCTCACCCGTCTGATAGTGTACGGCGAAGCTCTGGAGCCACTCACGCTCGTCCAGCCAGTTCTCCATCAGCTGGCTGGGTAGCTCGACGAAGTCACGGACGACGTTGGTCCCGCTGAGCGAGCCGTGACGGCACGTAGAGAGCATGCCATGCAGGGAGTGACCGAATTCATGCAGGAAGGTGCGTACCTCACCTGGCGTGAGCAGGGCGGGACGATCGGCTGTGGGCTGGGTGAAGTTCATCACCAGCACGATGTGGGGACGATGGTCTTCCCCCTCGGCCGTGTGATACTGCTCCTGCAGGTTATTCATCCAGGCACCGCTCTGCTTGCCCTCACGAGGGAAGAAGTCGGTGTAGAGAAGTCCGAGATAGCTCCCATCAGCATCGTGCACCTCGTAGGTGTGTACGTCGCTGTGGTAGACGGGCAGATCCGTGCGCTCGGTGAAGCGGATGCCGTAGAGGCGTGTTGCCAGTGAGAAGATGGCATCCGAGACGCGCGATAGCTCGAAGTAGGGGCGTAGCTCCTCTTCGTCCAGCTCATAGAAGGCCTGCTTATAGCGCTCTGCCCAGTAGCTCCAGTCCCAGGGCTGGAGGGGGAGGGTAGCGCCTGCCTCGCGTGCGAAGTCAGCCACTGCAGCAAGCTCCTTCTCTGCTAAGGGCTTGTAAGCCTCGAGGAGCTCGTCGAGCAGCCCATAGACTGCCGTCGTGCTACCTGCCATACGGCGGGCGAGGACCTTCTCAGCAAAGCTCTTGGAGCCTAAGAGCTGAGCAAGCTCCAGACGCAGGTTCGCGAGGCGACGGATGAGCTCTCTATTGTCATATGCATCTCCAGCAGCCCCGACAGCCATCTATAATCCGCAAAACGAAGCGTGCGGCACATCGCAAACGAAGCGTACACCCCCACACACCGCTGAGAAGAAACGAAGCGTCACATTTTCGGGGAATATACCAAGGGCGTTCGGCAACCATCCGAACG